>VEQB01000558.1 GCA_018883485.1 Bacteroidota bacterium | reverse complement strand
ATCTGTAAAGGCATACAAGGCATCAATGGTTTTATCTGGCGATACCCCAGGAGCCAATTGTACTTCTACTTCAACGTCTTTTGCAGTATTATCTATTACCTTTTTAATTTTTATCTTTCCAGAGTCATTGGCTTTGATAATAGAATCTATAAGCTGGTTGGTGGTAACTCCAAAAGGCACATCTTTTATAAAAAGGGTTTTTGCATCCTTCTCTTCAATGCGCGCTCTCACTCTAATCTTACCTCCTTTTCTACCTTGGTTATAATTGGCAACATCTATTAAGCCACCTGTTAAAAAGTCGGGGTATATCTCAAACTTCTTGCCCTTTAAGTAATCTATGCTGGCATCAATTAATTCGCAAAAATTATGAGGCATAACCTTAGTGGCCAAACCTACAGCAATACCTTCTACACCTTGAGCCAACAATAAAGGAAACTTCATTGGCAAGGAAACAGGCTCTTTCTTTCTGCCATCATAAGAATTTTGCCAAAGGGTGGTTTGCTTATTAAAAGCTACCTCTAAGGCAAATTTAGATAAACGCGCTTCAATATAACGCGGGGCAGCAGCAGAATCTCCCGTGCGCACATCGCCCCAATTTCCTTGGGTTTCTATTAATAAATCTTTCTGACCCAAATTTACCATAGCCTCACCTATAGCAGCATCACCATGTGGGTGGTATTGCATGGTTTGACCAATTACATTGGCAACTTTGTTAAAACGGCCATCGTCCATTTCTTTCATAGAATGAAGAATACGACGTTGAACCGGCTTTAACCCATCGTTAATAGCTGGTACGGCTCTTTCTAAAATTACATAGGACGCATAATCTAAAAACCAATTTTGGTACAAGCCGCTCACTTGGGTAATATGGTATTCCCCAGATGCATTCTTGTTATCTTGATTTTCAGTATTTTCTATATTGTGATTCTCTTCCATTTCGCTATTCCGCTCCTCCTACAAAACTATCCAAACATTTGCTTAGACAATCCACAAAAACTAGTGAATTATGAGGATAAATAGCTTAGTTACGTAAAATAAATTTCTTATAGGTAAGGGCATAACCTGTAAATGAGCCAATTGCGCCTGTAACATTAGATTTAACCGAAACAGGCGTGGCAAAAGGGCCACCATTTCCAGCGGCATTCCTAAAAGAATCCCAAAAGAGGTATTCTGGCCTGCTAATTTTAGACAAATATACATGCACCGTATCTCCGTACTTAAAAGGATTTAGCATTTGAAAGGGCCTTGTTTGATTATTAATTAACTCATCGTCAAAAGTATAAAACCTATTGGCAATGCCCCAACCTGTAAAAATAGAATCATACCTTTTAAGCATAGCAAAACGATAATTATCTTGCTCCGGCCCATCAAACCATTGCATGTAAAAATAAGCATTGGTATCATTTCCAACTTGCTCAAACCAATAATGCGTGCTATCTAATACCATAGGTTTTGGGATGTAGGTAGTTCCCCTTATTTCCCTTCCATCTTTAAGCTCAATTTCTAACAAATAAGGCTTTTCAGTCTTTGCCATAAAAAATGGATTTACATAAACACCC
>VEQB01000128.1 GCA_018883485.1 Bacteroidota bacterium | reverse complement strand
TTTATATCTGTTACATTTACATTGATTAGTTTTAAGCCAATTTTCTTTAATTCACTATCTACGTTTTTAGAAATATTATCTAAAAATTTATCTCTATCAGAGTTAATTTCTTCGATGGTCATAGTGGCAATTACCAAACGTAATTGACCAAATAAAATATCTTTAGCCAATTCTTGTATTTGTTCACTTGATAAGCCTAACAATCTTTCGGCAGCTGTATTCATGCTATCTGGTTCCGTAGAAATAGCAATAGTAAACCTGCATGGCACATCTACCCTAATGTTTTGCCTGCTTAAAGCATTGGTTAGGTTAGCTTCTATTGAGATTGGCTTTAAATCTAAAAATGCATAATCTTGAATAACTGGCCAGATAAACGCACCCCCACCATGAATACATTTGGCAGATGTGCCTCCAGTTTTACCATACACTACTAATATTTTATCTGATGGACACCTTTTGTACCTATTAACTAAGGCATATAAGGTTACAAAAATTACAACAACAAAAAATACAATTAAAATAAATGGTGACATATTTGATTATTTTTTTACTAGTAAAAGTCCCGATGCTTCTGCCTTTACAACTGTAACTAAGCTTCCAGTTTCTATAGCATCGTTTTCGGTATAAGCTTCTAATTCGTGGGTTGAACCTTTAACACTAATTAAAACCTTGCCTTTGCCATTTTTATTGGCAGGTATTTTTAAATACACTTCGGCAGTTTTTCCTTCGGTTTCTGAATAGGCAAAGGAATTATTTTCAGCTAGCTTATTCACTTGAATTAGGATTAAGACAAAAACAGCAGTAAAGGCTAGGCCAATTAAAAATGAAACTAACAACAATAGGCCAACCGAAGAAATTTGGTTAAAAAAGGTAATTCCAGACCAAGAGAAACCCAATAAAAAATTAATTAAATTCCGGAAAGAGAATAATTGAAAAGGCATATCTCCTTCTAAATTACTATCAAAATCGGCCTCTGTACCATCTGATGCATCGCCACCAATAAAGGTCATAATGGTTTGAAACAAAAAGATTAGACTTACAGGAATAGCAATAAACCATAGGGTTCTAAGGGCAGGTTCGAGTTGATTGAGATAATCCATCATAGCTAATGCAAGATATTAATTGAATTCTTTAAAAACAAATTTTAATTTCAACCCTTCTTCTTCTTTTTTAAGGGTAAGTGTATCACCAGAAATGGCGTAGGAATTAATCTGTTGCAAGATTTTTAAGTATTTAATTTCTATTTCTTGGTTAGAACAGGCCATCATGGTTGAACCTACGCCTTTGATCCTTATTTGATTACTCTCACTCAATTGATAACTTCCAAAAAAAGCATTACAAGAACCATTTCCACTTACTTTATTTGAAGTATCGCTAAAAATTAAAAAGGCTTCTTTAAGTGTGGTTGTAGTAGCAATTGATTTGCTATTAATTTCGGTCAATGCCCAATATCTGCCTTTAATACCTGTTCCTGGTTTGTAAAGAATATAATTATGAGACAAATCACCTTCAATTATTTTGCCTTCCTTATCTAACATTCGTAGGCTATTTTCTTCGAGTTTGAACCTATTTAAAACATCTCCAGAATTGGCATCTTTAAAAACAACTATTTTACCTTGGGCTTCCCATTCAAAAAAACCTTTAAACTCAACTATGTCATCGCTTTTACCAAGATATTTATAACCCCAAGAATAGCTTTGGTCTTTATACAAGGTAACCTCTGTAGCAATACCGCTGCAATCTGCGCAGGGAATAACACCTATATATGAACCAACCCAAGTTAGAGCTGTTTTAGAATTATCTTCCATAATTGGAGCTCTTGGGCCAGTACCAACCTTTGTATTGCTAGATTCGCAACCGAGGCTAATAAATGATAATAGGCAAAGCCCGAATCCAAGCTTTTTTAAGTTTAACATTGATTTTATGGCAGCTGTTATTCAAAAATAAAGTATCTAATTATAGAAAGCAAAAATGATTTTAAAGAAAAGTGCTACTTTCGTTAAGTGCATATAGTTGTAAATACCCGCTTATTATTATATCAAAAACTGGATGGTATAGGTTGGTTTAGTTACCAAACCTTAAAGCGTATGGTACTATTACACCCCGAGGTTAAGTTCACCTTTTTGTTTGATAGACCCTACCATGAAGATTTTGTTTTTGCCGAAAATGTAAACCCAATTGTATTATTTCCGCCTGCCCGCCACCCGCTATTGTATATTGCTTATTTTGAGATTTCAGTAAAGCAAAAGTTGAAGCAATTAAAGCCAGATTTGTTTCTAAGTTTAGATGGTTTTTTAGTTACACATTGCAATACTCCACAGTTGCCCGTGATGCATGATATCAATTTTTTGCATCATCCTAAAGACCTTAAACCCGCTTATCGTTGGTATTATAATTACTTCTTTCCAAAGTTTGCTATAACAGCTAAACGCATTGCTACTGTAAGCGAATATAGTAAGCGCGACATCCATCTTAATTACGGCATAAGCCTCGATAAAATAGATGTAGTATACAATGGCACCAATGAAGGTTACCGTATTTTAAAGGAGGAGGATATTAGTGTAACACGCCAAAAATATAGTGAAGGAAAACCGTATTTTATTTTTGTTGGCTCTCAGAGTCCGCGCAAAAATCTACTTAAATTAATAAAAGCTTTTAATCTATTTAAGGAAGCAAGCAGTTCAGATTTTCATTTGGTTTTAGCAGGCAGTTCGTTTTGGGGCAACAATGCATTAAAGGAGGTTTGGGAACAAAGTGAGTATAAAAATCAGATTCATTTTACTGGAAGATTAGCGCAAGAAGATTTAGAAAAAGTAGTAGGTGCAGCATTTGCTTTAAGTTTTATCCCCTATTACGAAGGTTTTGGAATTCCGATGGTAGAAGCTATGGCAGCAGGTGTTCCGGTTATAGCTGCCAATACCTCTTGTTTACCAGAAATAGCAGGCGATGCAGCACTTTATGTGGATCCATTTAATACACAAGATATTGCTAATGGTATGATGCGTTTGGTTCAAGAAAAAGGCTTAAGCGCCTTGCTTATTGAAAAAGGATTGGTTCAAGCTAAAACTTACAGCTGGGACAAAAGCGCCCATTTATTATGGCAAAGCATAGAAAAATGCTTGGCTAAATTTTGAATCCTAAGGTTATATAAAAGCTTCTGGCATCTGATGAAATAATACCTGGGCCAGGGTAAGCATCTGCTCTTCTTGTGAAATAAAGTTGGTTGCTTAAATTGTTACAACTGGCTTCAAGGCTAAACCTTTTTATTTGGTATTTTAAAGAAATATCTACCACAGAATAAGCAGGAATTACACCATTTACGCCTCCACTAACCTTAATTGCATTGGTGGCATCTGTATAATGTTGCGCCACGTAATTACCTTGTAGGGTAGCCGCAAAACCCAAGTACTTATAAGTTGCTCCTGCTCTTCCCATAAAAGGTGCAGCCATTTCTACTTGGTTACCTTCAATAGATTTATCTTGTGCGTTAATATAAATAGCCCTTACCCAAGCCAAGTTTGTAAAGAACAATAGCTTGTTTTTTGTAGCTTTTCCTTTGTACAAACGCCAAACATCCAACTCTGCAAAACATTCTATACCGCTATTTCTAGAATCTGCAACATTGGTTCTATATCTATAATCTTGAAATAAAGGTGGCTGATCTGCTTTTAATATTTGCCCAATTCTATCTTCATAAGACAATAGAAAAAAACTTATATCGTAGTTGATAATATCTTTGTAAACACCTCTGGCACCAATATCTCCGCTAAAACCATGCTCATCTTTCATGTTTGGATCAACCTTAATATTTGGGTTGGCAATACGCAAATCATTAAAGTTTACTGCCCTATAATTTTGGGTAATATTTGCATAAACCTCTAACCAAATGTTGGCTTTATAGCTTAGCCCAATGCCACCAAAAATAAAGGAGCGAATGTTGTTTTGTTGGTTGTAAATACTGGTATCTGCAATGGTATTACCTGCAAAATCTTTGCTTATAATTCTATAGTAACCTGTTGAAGCCGTGTTAATATATTCTGCTCTAAGCCCAGGCGTAACGCTCCATCTGGCATTTATTCTAAATATATTTTCTGCAAACCAAGAGGCATTGATATTGGTAAATAGGTAATCAGAATTTTCTGGATGACTTGGATTTAAGAACTTAAAATCAGCATCACTCCCATCGCTTCCATCTCCTTGAATGGAGCGCGTTGTGCCATAATAAAAGCGTGAACCAGTTAACAAAGACTGGTCTTTCCCAAATAGTTTATAGTGGAATAAAAGTCGGGTTTCGTTGCCTAAATTGGCAAATTTTCCTTCAATCAAAGTGCGGTTAAAACCAAGGTCGGCTATATTGGGCGGACTCAAATTCCCTAATGATTGTCGCTGAGATAAGAGTCCGAAAGTTCTTGAATTTAACTTACATGCATCTGAAAATTTATAATCTAAGGAAACAGATAACAAGTTCCAATTAACTTGAAACCAATTTCTGCTTCTAACAGATTGTTGTGCATCATTTTCAAATTGTGCATCGGTTAAACCACCTGCCTGCTGGGCCAAATATAGCATATGCGTATAATCTGTGGTGAATGTAAGCTTTGCACTTGCCTTATAAGAAAGATAGGCATAATAGGTATTTACAGTAAACCCAGAGTTGGGTCGCCAACCTGCACTTTGCTTGTGATTAAAGAAGGCATAGTAATTTAATTTGCCTTTAGCAATTGTGCCACCAATACTATTAAAAGAGCCAAAGAATCCAAAGGAGCCTAGGGTTTGCCGTGTTACTACCTCAATAGGCTTGTCTGCATTTCCCTTCTTCATTACAAAATTTAGCATGCCACCAAATTGCGTTCCATATTGCAATGCAGAAGCGCCTCTTACTACTTCAATTTGTTCTAGGGCTTCAATAGGTGGGGTATAATAACTTTCTGGATATCCAAGTGCATCAGCACTAATATCGTATCCATTTTGCCGGGTGTTAAAGTTAGAGGTTCTATTGGGGCTAAGTCCCCTTCCGCCAACGCCTAGCTGCAATCCAGCCTGATCACTCTCCCAAATATTGAGACCTGGTACCTTTGCAAAAACTTGTCGTGCATTATTGGTGGCCAAGTTTGCTTGCAAGTCTTTAATTACAATCATTTCATTTTTCTTAGCTTCATAAATACCAAAGCCATAAATGCTACCTAATCTTTTAATGCCAGAAGTTTCCTCCTTAGTTTGCGTTACCGTATGTTCTTTAAGGTAATTCATTTTGGCAGTATCTCTTTTAGAAAATGCAGAATCTATTTGTGCATGTATATTAAATACACACAATACAAGAACTAGCGCTATATAGATTTTACTTTTCAAATGGTTTGATCCAATCTTTATTTTGCCAAGAATCTTTTAGTAAAAGTAAATTCTGGTCGGGGTTAAACAGCAGTTTACTAGGTCTTCCATTGAGGGTTACATAAACTTCTGCTCTAACATTATTAACAACAAGCCCTCTCTCCTCATAATGTCTTTTTAGGAACTGTGCATACTGGAGAATCATATCGGGTTGCATGGCCATTTGTTTCTCTTGATGTGGGTTTAAAAAGTCTCTATTATCTACTACACCTTCTTTGCTGGTAGTTTCGTCTTTAACATAAAAGGTTGCGGTACCTGCTTTTTCGAAGAGCATTACTCTCCATCCAAAACGATACCCTTGCTCTGTCCAGAAGAAGTTACCGGGGTAGCACAAATATCTAAATGGGAATACTACATGAAAGCTTATCCAAACGAGAATTGCAGTGGTTATCCAAATAGATTTTGTTGAAGTTAAGGTTGGTTCAAACCGAATTTTATTGACCTTAAATTGGATAATTTTAGAGAACCAAGTTAATACTTTAAGGTGGAACTTTTCTCCAAAAAAGATTAATGTGGAGACAATCATTACCAAAGGGAAAACACCAATTTGAAATAAATATCCAGTAAGTAAATGAAAGAAAACTACCACTAACCAAGCATAAAAACGAGTGGCTTTTTTGAAAAGAAAATAGCCTACAGTTACATCAAAAAGCATACCCGCCCAACTAAACACATAAGCCGTAAATTCATAAGTAAAGATGGGCCCTAAAAGGGGCATGTCGCTATTGGCAGGAAGCCATATTTTAAGAGGCATTGCAAGCATTAACCAATCGGAATTTAGTTTGGCAATTCCAGCAAAAAAATAAACCAATAGTAATTGAAATTTGAGCAATAAAATTGGGTATGCAGGTATCTGTTTAAGTGGTTTTAACCTACCCCATTTTACATCTAAAGCATAGTTTTTATGGGCAGGTAAAAAGATTAAAAGAAAGGCAACTAAGCTAACAAAATAATAATGGTTAAGGTAATAGGTAAGATCTATAAGTTCGCAATAGGTGAAGCCTATAAAAAATGTAATGATGGAAATTCTATACCAGGCACCAAAAAGAATTCCAAGAGACGAAAGCAATAAAATTATATGCAAAACATACATATAAAGAGGCGGTAAAAGCGTTACCCACTCAAAGCTAAAATATTTAAATTGGACATGTGTATCTACAAAATGTAAATCTATCCAACCCAACATTATAAAACGCAAGGTGCTAATAAAGGTAGCTAATCCAAAGAATATGCGGAAGCTAGCTAAAGGAACTATACTACAGGGTTTATA
>VEQB01000127.1 GCA_018883485.1 Bacteroidota bacterium | reverse complement strand
AAGAACTCTTGCCTGTTCCTTATTTTCATTTGGTATTTACCCTGCCAGATGCCATCAATGCACTTGCCATCTATTTACCTAAATGTGTGTATGAAACTCTTTTCGATGCTGCGTGGGAAACCTTGCAGCAATTTGGTAAAAACAAAGGCGTGCAGATGGGCATGATTGCAATCCTTCATACATGGGGGCAAAATTTAAGTTTGCATCCACACCTTCATTGCATTGTTCCAGGAGGTGGTATAGACAAAAACGACAATTGGCAAAACATAAGAGCGGATGGTAAATTCTTGTTTCATGTTAAAGCACTATCTAAAGTGTTTAGGGCAAAGTTTTGTGAAAAACTTAAAGGGGCAGATAACATTCAATACCAAAAAATAAGGGAAACCTTATGGGATAAAAACTGGGTAGTATTTGCTAAGCGACCTTTTGGAAGCCCTAATGCTGTTGTGGAATATCTTGGAAGATACACTCACAAAATTGCTATAAGCAACCATAGAATTAAAGAGATTGGGAAAGACTCTGTAACTTTTGCCTATAAAGATTACAAGCAAAAGGCACAGAAAAAAGAAATGACACTTAGCCATGCTGAGTTTATCAGAAGGTTTGCACTGCACATACTCCCAAAAGGCTTTGTAAAAATTAGGCATTATGGGTTCCTAAGCAGCACTTGGAAAAGAAAGAAGTTGAAAGTCTTACAGCAAAAATTAGGTATTAAACCTGTTGTAAAAGAAGCCGCAAAGCCAACCATTCTTCCCAAATGCCCGCATTGCAAAACTGGCAACCTGCGCACAATTTTGGTGTTCGACAAGCGCGGACCACCAATCTATTACATGGGCGATAGCCAAACTTCTATTCCCTATAAATCTTAAATTTATGGGTAAGGGAAGTTATGCTTTTTTGCGAGAGATTTAGTTCAAAACCATCGCTATTCAGCAAAAAATATTAAACGCTCGTTAACGCAATGCCTATTAACCCAAAAAAACCCATCACGAAAAATCCATAACAATTTTATAGCAAGATTAACCGGTTCTCCCGCATAATGCGGGACAAGCTGTTCAACCGGAGTTTATCTCATATGATTAACTATTTTTATAGGAATTCGATGATTTTCAATTCATGGCTTGGCCTTCGGCCACCACGAAACTCTAGCTGTTCAAGATTAACCGGTTCCGTTCAACCGGAGTTTATCTCATATGATTAATTATTTTTATAGGAATTCGATGATTTTCAATTCATGGCTTGGCCTTCGGCCACCACGAAACTCTAGCTGTTATGCGTTGCTTTTCTTTCTGCGGCTATAATTCCACTGTTTTCCTCTAACGCCTGATTTGTGTTTCCATTCGCTCTCTAAAAAAAACAAAATGTTTTGATTCATTATAAAGTATTTACGAAGCGGTCCGTAATAATGTTCATTGTCAATGTTTCTTTTGCAGAGTGAAATGAGAACAGAATTATTTAATGAAATTATTTTTTTTGTATCAGACTCTTTAATTTGGTCCGGTGTTGATATTCTCGATATAATGTCAACCTTGCCATCAGTCCGTTCTAGTCCTACATATATTGACTTTTGCTTTTTATACTCCAGTTTTTTTGAGGCAACATAGTCATAAAACTTTGGCGACAGTTCGTGAAATTCTTGATTGATAAACGCAAACTGCTTTGAAGTGTGGACATAAAGTAATTTTAAATACTTTAGTTGTTCCTCTTTTTCTGGAAATCCATCATTAGTTTCACAAACATCTACATAATGGTCTATCCAATTTGACTTTGCAATTTCTTCCAATGCTAAAACGCTTAAATGAAATGCAGACGGATACGATTTGTTTTTGAATAGTAATATAGAGTCAAAATGAAGTCTTAAGGCATTTGATATTGCCTCGGTCGATATTTTTTCATACTTATATTTTGGAAGTCCCTTTTTCATAAAGTTACGCCTAACTTATTTATTCCCGCCATAAATTTCATTAACCGCTCCCCAACGGTTTGCCTTGGCGTAGTGGCGGATTTTTACCACAAATTTTCATACGAAGCACTACTGTTTGTTTACCCACAAAACTGTCATACGAAGCACTGAACCGCCAATTTTTTGTAGGTACTGTTAGGTGCTGGTGTTCTGTCCACCGTGCTTGTAAACCATTGTCGTTATTGAGTTGTCGTGTCATTGAGTGTCGGCTGTGCGATGCCTATTTTGTATTTAGTGTTATCATAATTTCTCTAAAACTTGCTAGGCCTGCCTCTAAGTTTTCTATAATGTCCTCTGCTAAAACATCAGGGTCGGGAATGTTGTCAAGGTCTGCAAGTGATTTGTCTTTGAGCCAAGAGATGTCCAAACTTGTTTTATCTCTTGCAATGATTTCGTCATAAGTAAACTTTCTCCAACGTCCTTCGGGATTTGTTTCAGGATGATAGGTTTCTTTTCGTTTGTTTCTGTTGTCGGGTTTGTAACAAGCAATGAAGTCTTTTAAAACTTCAATGTTTAACGGATTTTTCTTTAAAGTGTGATGAATGTTGGTACGGTAATCATAAACCCAAATTTCCTTTGTCCAAGGATTTTTACTTGCAGGTTTGTTGTCGAAGAATACAACATTTGCTTTTACTCCTTGAGCATAAAATATTCCTGTCGGCAAACGTAGAATTGTATGCAGGTCGGTTGTTTCCAATAATTTTTTACGAACCGTTTCACCTGCACCACCTTCAAACAAAACATTGTCGGGTAATACAACGGCTGCCATTCCTGTTGTTTTGAGCATTGAACGAATGTGTTGAACAAAGTTCAATTGTTTGTTACTTGTTGTAGCCCAAAAGTCCTGTCGGTTATAGGTTAAATCGTCTTTTTCCTGCTCACCTTCGTCATTTGTAAAAGTTTGTGAACTCTTTTTTCCGAATGGTGGATTTGCTAAAACATAATCGTAAGTTGTCGGAGATGCAGCAATTAAGGCATCGGCAGGAGAAATAAAATTATCACTTTCTATGTCACCAATGTTATGAAGAAATAAATTCATCAAAGCCAAACGCCTTGTTCCAGCAACAATTTCGTTTCCGAAAAATGTTTCCATTTTCAAAAACTTGTTTTGCTCTTTGTCAAGTTTGTTATTTTCTACAATAAAATCATAAGCCGCTAAAAAGAACCCACCTGTTCCGCAACTTGGGTCAGCAATGGTTTTCATTGGTTGTGGCTGAACACATTCTACCATTGCACGAATTAAAGGACGTGGCGTAAAGTATTGCCCTGCAACGCTTTTTACGTCTTGTGCATTTTGCTCTAAGAGTTTTTCATAAATATCTCCTTTAACATCTGCACCCATTACCAACCATTGTTCGCTATCAATCATATCAATGATTTTGGCAAGCATTGCAGGGTCTTGAATTTTGTTTTGACTTTTGGTAAATATTTGCCCTAAAATGCCTTTGGCTGTGCTTAATTCACGCAGTAATGTTGCATAATGCAATTCCAGTTCCGCCCCTTTTTTATTTGTTAAACTTTCCCAGTTGTAGTTTTTTGGAATCGGAAGTTTTCTGTTGTGTGGTGGCTTACTGTATTCATTAGCCATTTTTAAGAAAAGCAAATAGGTGAGTTGCTCTAAATAATCTCCATATCCTACACCTACATCACGCAGGGGATTACAGAAACTCCATACTTTGCTTACTATACTTGATGTGTTGTTGCTCATTTTTAAATCTGATTTAATTCAAATGCATATTCATAACTGATTACGTTTTTGTCTTTTTCATTTTTCTTCCAAGCCTCTTCTAAATGACTTAATTCGATTATATCATTGGTGCTTGTTGATTTAAATACCGTTGCTACTTTTTCTAAAACGATTAATTCATTTTCTGAAAAAAATTCAGCATTAAAAGGTCTGTTGTCTCGTGCCTTGAATTGTTCGCCTGTGTAGCCTTGAGGAAATTCTGTTGTGAAAATAGCTATTTCATCTTTGTTGGCTAAATATTCAAATATGCTTTGAAAATTATTTGGCACAGGTCCCATATCAATGGCTTTGTAACGAACACCACTTATTGAGAAACAACTTTGTTTAAACATTAAAAAATCGGCATAAAATAACAGCTTGTTCATTTTGGTTTTAAAAGGTTGAATTTGTTCCGAAAAATAAACCACCATTTCGGTAAATTTTTCAAAATTTGGATTTCTGTAACCAGAATAAATATCAGCCATATGATTGCCTAATAGATATTCTTTGAAATTCAGATTGAAAATATTTCGCTTTCTTTCTTCCACCAATAACTGAGCTTTCTGAATATACTTTGCCTTTGCTTTGTCTTCTATGGTTGCACACAACTCAACCATATCAATAAAAAACTTAGGGTCATCAACCATCTGAATTAATTTTGCATTTGCAATGCTCGGCATTTCGCCTGCTTCGTATTGGCGGTAACTGTTTACACCAAATCCCAAAATTTCGGACATCTTTGCTGCCGACAAACCATACTTTTCTCTAATTTTAATAATTTCATCAGGAAAGGGAATATTGAATCTATCTCGGTATTGGTTATATACCTGATTCATATTCACTTCATCCATGGATGTGGTTGTAAATTGTTCTTCGCTATCCTCGCATTTGTAATAATGAAAAACACTTTCAAATGTTTCCTTTCTAAAATCCATTGACCTGCGTTCTTTGGTCAATTTCATTTCTTTACCTGTGATTGGACTTTTCATGTTGTTTTATTTTAAAGGGTAGTTCATTTTGTGTTGTGCCAAATGAAAGGAAATACAAATTACACCGCTGCTCATTGCTCCCATTGTAATTTTAATGTACACTTCCTTTTTCTTAATTGTTTTACCAAATACCCACATATCAGCACCTCCGTATAGTTTTTCTGCGAGTGGACCTTCGCTGTAATCTTTTGTTTCGAGTGCTTCTAATATGGCTTTGCGCTCAATAGGGCGAAGTTCTAAATCTACCAAGGCTTGCGCGTTTTTGCCTCTGTCGTCCCTAAAAAGCACATCCCAAAACTTCATTTTTTCTTTGAAGTCTTTTAAAAAGGCTACTACTGCTGTTTCTGAACTCATACATTATTTGGGTGCCGCAAATATAAATCTAATTTTGTGTTATGCAACTATAAAGTTGTTAAAATTAAAATAAAAGGTAAAAATGCAATTATAAAGTTGCTATCACACTAACTTTCCTTCAAATGCTTTTTTCAAAATACTCTGTCTTAATGATTCTGCCTGTTGCAAACTTTGGCTGATGGTTTCTTCTATTTTATCACATACTGAGAGTTTGCTTTCTAATTCGGAGACAATTATTTGTTGGTCATTAATTGGTGGGACTTGAACTTCAATTGGTAAAAGTTTATTTACTGAGAGTCCAGGTTGAGCCGCGCCTTGTGAATACTGGTTTAATCTCATTGATCTTAGCTTGTAAAATAACCAAATAGTATCAATGTTTGATTTTGCTGTTGTTACAACAGCGTGTTCAGTAGCATGAAACCTACCGCTAACTAAATGTACATTCCCGCAAAGAGCACCCTGTCTTCCAATTAATGAAAAAGTGCCTTCGTGTGTATTAGATTTGGTATAACCTCGTAAACCATTTCCGCCATAACACGAAAACAATCCCTCTTTGTATTCATCTAGTATTTCAGAGGCTTTAACAAAAAAACCAGCTTTCATATTACATATTTCTCCAAGAGTGGAACTTGTCCATTTTTTCGTCCCTGTTAATCTACCTTCAAAAGCCCATTTCAACAAACTTTGCCTGTACACTATTAATTGCTGTTGCGCGGTTTGCAGTTGTTGTTTGCCGTTTTCTAATTCACTTAGCAGTTCTTCTATTTTGGCTACGATGGCTTGTTGTTCGTGGAGTGGGGGAACAGCTAATTCAATTCCTTTTAAATCTTCAAGCGAAATATTATTCATTGCTCCCCCTCTTGCTTTAGATTTAACATATTGAGAAATCGAGGAACTTAATTGATATGTCAAGAATTGAGGTTTGAAGGTTTTTATATATCCTCTTAAAATAGCTAACGCTTGATTAGTATTAGCAGGAAGATATTCTCTCTTTATCAAGCAGGTTTCACCAATTGTTCCAGCAATAGAAAATAATAAATCATTTTCTTCAAGCATTGATTTTCTTTGATAATTATGAGCTTCCTCAGTAATAAACGTTTTGATAGTAGAAAGATTTACTTTCCCGTGTTCAACATTTTCAATTTTTATAAAATTGACACCACTTGAAACAAATGCAAATCCATAGGTAGTTGGAGTTCCTCCCTTTGTAATTTTATCACACACTTCCCCTAGCTTTTTTATTTCCCAATGCTTCGGTATATCTTTTATCTCACTCATTATGCTGCTAATGCTTCATTTAATTCATTAATAATTTCTTCTGTCTTGTCGCCAAACAACTGCCACATTTTGCCTAATCCGCCCTGTGCATTAAAAGGGTTTAAATCAAAGTCGTCTTTGTCAATATGAAAGCTATTGACCACATAATCTTTAATCATTCTAAGCCATTGCATTTGCTCTTCATTAAACTTTGTTGCACCAGCTTGTTTTTTAAACACCCAATCTTGAAAATTTTTGTCCACTATTTTATCATAAGCAGTAAGGGTTGTATCTAATCCGCTTATTTTACGAATGAGAGAAACAATGGCTGTTAGTTCATTTCTCGGTGAACCATTGCATTGTTCCAATG
>VEQB01000557.1 GCA_018883485.1 Bacteroidota bacterium | reverse complement strand
GTTTGTAGAGTGGGTAAGAAGCGCTTTTAGAGCAAAAGGAAATGCGGCTGCCATTAACGATTTAATTGCTTGGAGTGAAAATATTGCCGCTACCGGAAGAGAAACGCAAAAACAATTTTTACACTATTGCATTCATTTTTTCAGGCAAGCTTTGATGCTCAATTATCAAGCCAACGAATTGGTTTTCTTGGAAACAAACGTGCCCAAATTTGAATTGGAAAAATTTGCTCCATTTGTAAATGGCAAAGACCAAATCTTTTCCCTAGAAAATGAAGAACTCAAGGTAGGTATTAGCGCTAAAGGGGGCCGCATTGCCCGCGTAGAACTTAAAAAGTACAAACGCGCAGATGGCTCTCCATTGGTTTTAACAGATGGCGATGAAAGTGAGTTCAACTACGGTTTTGCTACCAAAGACGCGCGTGCCATCTCTACCAAAGACCTTTATTTTACTGCAGAACCAGCCCAAGATGGCAAAAGTATCTCCATGAAAGTTAACCTTGCAGAAGGCCAAACTATTGAACACGTTTTTAGCCTAAATGACAACCAAAACTTAGTAGATGTAAATATTAAGCTATTGGGAATGGACAAAGTAATTGCTACCAATAGTAATTACATAGATTTGGTTTGGAACCACAAAGTGTTACAACAAGAGAAAACCCATGAGGCAGAAGAACGCACCTCTACTGTTTATTACCGCTATGCCAACGATGAGCCAGATTATTTATCAGAAACAGAAGATGGGAAGGAAGAATTAAAAACAGCCGTAAATTGGATCAGCTATAAACAACAATATTTTAATGCCTCTCTTATTGCTCCTAATAATTTAGACAATGCAGTGGTTGAAACCAAAAAAGATGAAAGAAAGCAATATGTTAAATTCTTAAGCTCTAATATTGGCCTAGCCTATAACCACGAACCTTCTGTTACTTACCCATTGCAATTCTATTATGGTCCAAATTCTTATAAGTCATTAAAGAAGTTAAATATAGAATTAGAAAATATTGTACCCATGGGTTGGGGAATATTTGGTTGGGTAAATAAATTGTTAACGGTAAATGTATTTCACTTTTTGGGTCAGTACATTGTAAACTTTGGCCTTATAATTCTATTACTTACGCTAATTGTAAAAACCATTCTTTTTCCTATGGTTTACACCTCTTATTTAAGCTCTGCAAAAATGAGAGTGCTTAAGCCAGAAATAGACGAAATTAAAGAAAAGTATGGCAACGATATGGCCAAGATTCAGCAAGAGAACATGAAGATTTACCGAAAAGCAGGGGTTAACCCACTTGGAGGATGTGTTCCTGTTTTATTACAAATGCCAATCCTAGTAGCCATGTTTCAATTCTTCCCTAGTGCCTTCGATTTGCGCCAAAAAGCATTTCTATGGAGCCCCGATTTAAGCAGTTATGATAGTGTTTTAGAATTGGGCTTCTCCATTCCTTTCTACGGCGATCACGTAAGTTTGTTTACCATCCTCATGACCGTTTCTACCATAATCTACACCATATACAATAACCAAATGACAGGCGTAACAGGCCAAATGAAAGTAATTAGCTATATCATGCC
>VEQB01000556.1 GCA_018883485.1 Bacteroidota bacterium | reverse complement strand
GTGTAATAAATGGTATCTTTTTGGGAGATGCCATCTGGAGGTATTCTTTCTCCTAAATACGGCAAAGTTGTAAAGTTATGAGTGCCAGCACTAAGGAAATAAAAAATAACAACCGGCACTATTAGTAGTCCGGTTGCAATAAAAAATCCTGTTCTTTTCATTATTATTTAAACCATCTAAGAAGATTTGTAAAATCTCCTTCAATTAGCATCAGCGCTACAAAAAATATTACAAAAACCATTGGTATAATAATAGTATACATTAAAGTTTTTCTCTCAAACTTCATGTGCATAAATACGCCCACGATATAGTAGGCTTTTACTATACCAAGAATTATAAATACCCAATTCTTCCACATGGCATGCGTGCTTAGGAGAACAAAGTATAAGAAAATATCTACAACTGTAAAGCCAAGTAAAATCCAAAATGTTTTCCAGATTTGGCTCTTCATATCCGAAGGAGTTTCTGTGTGCTCTAAATGTTCTGTATGTTCCATGATTGATTATTTTATAAATTAGATTAAGTAGAAAAAGGTAAATACAAATACCCAAACAAGATCTACAAAGTGCCAATATAGACCAACTTTTTCAATCATTTCATAGTGCCCGCGTTTTTCATAAGTACCGTCGAGTACATTGAAATAAATGATTACATTAAGAAGTACTCCAGAGAATACGTGGAACCCATGGAAGCCTGTTACGATAAAGAATAAAGCAGCAAAGGACGTTGGCCCAAAAGGATTGCCATGTAAAGTAGCACCTTCTCCAATAAAAGTAGTCCATTCCCAAGCTTGGCAACCTAAGAAGGCTGCGCCACCAAGAATAGTTAAAAACATATATTTGGAAACTTCATCTTTGGCCATTCTGTGACCAGCTTCTACAGCAAGTACCATGGTAACAGAGCTGAAGATAAGGATGAATGTCATTAAGCTCACAAAAAACAATGGTAAATGCATGCCATGTACAAAGGGAAAATGATTAAATACCAATTCCGGAGATGGCCAGTGGTCTTTAACAAAAAGTCCTACCTCGCCCATTTGTTTTACAAACTCATCACTAAGATGATCAAATGGTTTAATAATGGTATTCACCATTGGCGACAAGAAGCTGTATCGGATAAATCCGTAAGCAATAAGTAAAGATGAGAAGGTAAATGCATCAGAAAGTAGAAAAATCCACATCATGAGCTTTCCGTAGCTAACACTAAAAGGGGATTTACCGCCGCCCCAAGTGAATTTGCTGTTAGATGTTAAGGTTGTTGTAGCCATTGTTCAAATATGCTTTTTAGGTTAAATTATCTATATAGGTATAAGAATAAATACAAGTAAATCCAAAGGGCACCAATAAAATGCCAATAAGTAGTGCACATATTTAAGTAGAGCAACCCGTTTTTTCCTAATTTGTCTATCAAGGCTTGACCCCAAAGTATCATAAGGAAAATAAGACCACCCACCACGTGCGCTAAATGTAAGCCAGAGATTACATACACAAAAGAATTGGAAGGATTAGAAAAGGCAAAAAATACATTATTTGCTACCAATTCCTTATAGGCATAAAATTGGCCTAAGCAGAAGGC
>VEQB01000126.1 GCA_018883485.1 Bacteroidota bacterium | reverse complement strand
GTACCAAAGCTATACAACACAAACATATTGATGAGTAAATGCATCCAATCTGCATGCAAAAATCCGCTACTTATAAAGCGGTACCATTGATTGGGCTTTTGCATTATAAAAGGATACAAAATACCAGCATTCATTAATTTATGATTGGTAAAGGCCGGGATGCTTATTATTGCAGTGACTAGGATAATGAGAATAGTAATACTTAACATTGGTTCAAAGATGCTTATTTTTTTATGAAACGTATAGGAATTTTAAGTGATACCCACGGATATTTAGACCCGGCCCTATTTTCATTCTTCGAAAACTGTGATGAAATTTGGCATGCGGGAGATTGGGGCGAAGAGGTAGCTCCTGCCTTAGAAAAGTTTAAGCCTATTAAAGGTGTTTATGGAAATATTGATGACCCAAAAATAAGGAGTAAGTATCCAGAATATTTAGCTTTTAACTGCGAAGGGGTGGAAGTTTTAATCACCCATATTGCAGGTTATCCGGGGCATTATGCACCTGCATTTAGAAAAGAAGTGAAGAAATATTCTCCACAATTGCTCATTTGTGGACACTCACATATTTTACGAGTAATGAAAGATGCACAATTTAATTGGCTCTTGCTGAACCCAGGGGCCTGCGGCAGGCATGGCTTTCAGAAGGTAAATACTGCAGTAAGGCTAATTTTTGAAGAGGGAAAAATGCGAGATTTGGAAGTTTGGGAGCAAAAAAGGTCATAATTTGACGCAACCTTGAGATATTAGCAGTTGACTTATTCTTAGAAATTATTAATTTGCCCAACGAATGAAAAAATTAGATATGAAAAAATTATTACTAATTGGTGCTTTAGCAATGATGGGACATGCAAGTATAGCGCAAGTTCATCGCTGCGGCACAGACGAACATTTTGAAAGTTTGGCCAATCAGTATCCAGAGGCTAAAGCAGCCAAACAAAAATTTGATGCAGATTACCTAAACTTTAGAGCAAATTATAATCCTAACGATTATAAAACTGCGCAACAATTAGGCAAGAAAGCAAATCCTAAATTCATCATTCCTGTTGTGGTGCATGTTTTCCACAATAATGGAAGTGAAAATATTACAGAGGCACAAATTAATAGTGAAATTAATTTCTTAAATAAATCATTTAGAAATTTAAACTCAGATACTGTAAACCGCAGAAAAGGTTGGTTCAAACCAGTAGCCAATGGCCCTGATAGCTTTTGGTACGATTATAAATCTTTAGCAGCAGATGTTGAAGTAGAGTTTAGATTAGCTAAAAAAGACCCTCAAGGGAACTGTACCAATGGTATTGTGCGCATTGCTACTCCTTTAACTTCTAAAGGTAATGATGATTTAAAGAAAACCAGTGTTTGGGATACCAAACGTTATTTTAATATGTGGGTAGTTCGTTCTATCAACAGAGGTAACTCTATTGGTATTGCTGGTTATGCGCAATTCCCATTTGGCTTTGGCGGTGGCGCTTCTACAGATGGTATTATGGTTATTCATAACGAATTTGGAAATATAGGAACTTCGCAACCAGGCCAAACTCCAACAGTTTCTACTACCACACATGAGGTAGGACATTGGCTTGGGTTGTATCATCCTTTTCAAATATCTACAGACTCTTGTGGTTTAGATGGCGATGGAGTAATGGATACCCCTCCTACTTATTTCAATCCGAGTTCTACAGAACCTTTGCGTAACCGTTGCAACAATAAAAGTTTTAATACTTGTTCATCAGAAAAGCCGGATTTGCCAGATATGCAAGAAGCTTATATGGATTATTTCATTGGAAATTGCGCGAGTAATATGTTTACACTAGAACAAAAAGCGCGTATGCACAAAGTATTAACGGATATTCGCAAAACGCTTTGGTCTGAGGAGAATCTTAGGTTTACTGGCGTAATAGATGGACCGGCAACTTGCCCTCCTTTGGCTGCTTTTAATACCCAAACACAAGTAACTTGTGCCAAGCAAAAAATTAGCTTTACAGATTTTTCTTATGGTGGAACAATTTCAACCTACGAATGGACATTTGAAGGCGGAGATCCTGCTACCTTTACTGGTAAAACTCCTCCACAAATTACTTATAACAACCCTGGTAAATTTGATGTAACGCTTAAAGTTACTGGTCCAAATGGAACTAGCACTACAGTTTTAAACGATTATATTACCATTCAACCAGAATTGAGTCAAACCCCAGCTGCTGGTGCCTACTATGCAGACTGGTGGTACCAAAACAACTGGCAAGAGCAAGGTTGGACATTTACTTACGACGTGCCAAAAAACCAGTTTTCTAGATTCCCTATTTCTTATGAAAACAATGCCAGCATGCGTTTAACAAGAGATCCATTCAATATCAACTCTTCAATTGGTAATTTATTCTCATTGGTTTCTCCATCTTATGATTTAAGTAATTTTGACACTAGGTATTTTGAATTCTATTATGCATTTGCTCAAGGTACTTTGCCTACAAGTATTGGTGGTGGAAACACTACAGAAGAATTAAAAGTTTACACTTCTATAGATTGTGGCAAAACATGGCAAACCAGAACAACTATTGGAAGCACAGCCATTTCTACAATTGGCACAGGAACAGCAGCCGTATTGGCAAACACCATTGATTTTATGCCAGCAGATAAAAGCAAATGGAAGCAAGTGTTAATTAGTGGCGCTAGCGTTCCTAAAGCGGCAAATGTTAAATTTAAGATTGAGTTTAAATACCAAGGAGGTAATAACTTCTATTTAGACAATGTTAGATTAGGAACTACCACAGGTACTAATCAGGTAGCGTTAGCAGAAAGCATTAACTTAAAGGCACAACCAAATCCATTTAGCCAAAGTTCACTTATCACGTATGAATTGAGCACTAAAGAAGTGGTAAGTATCAGCTTATTTGATATTACAGGCAAGTTTTTAGGCAATGTATTTTCTGGAGCCCAAACAGCAGGAACCCAAGCAATAGAAATTAACAGAAATCAGTTTAATTTAAGTTCAGGCATCTACTTTATAGAGTTAAACATCGGTGGCAAGAAGCTATCGCACAAAGTTGTGGTAGAATAAGTAGCTCATAATGAACAGAAATCCCGATAGACCTTATCTATCGGGATTTTTTTTGCAATTTATTTGGCTAGAAAAGGCCAGAACCTTACTTTTGCACCGGAGAGTTGGCAGAGTGGTCGATTGCGGCAGTCTTGAAAACTGTTGTCTGTAACAGGACCTGGGGTTCGAATCCCTAACTCTCCGCCAAACAAATTAAAGCCTGATTTTACGAAGTAAAATTGGGCTTTTTTGCGTTAACGCCCACCAAAACGCAGCACAGCGAAGTTTTGAGGGGGCGAAGGCGCAAAAAAGCCTAAAGCTTGAAGCGCAGCGGAAAGCGATAGGCTTGAGATTTGTTTGAAGCCACCCCAAGTAATTTTATAGAATTAAACTACTTTCCCCACCTATTTCATTTAAAACCATGCGCAACTACGAAAGCATTAAGCAAACCTGTAAGAATAGTTCAAAGATAGCCTCAACAGTGATAGATGAATTTATGCTATATTATGCAGCGGATAAAGACAAACTGCATCAAATAATTTTGGGTCAGGTAAAAAAATACAAAGAGATTACTCAAAATATTGGGCAGGAAACAACTAACAAATTAATTGCCCAATACATCGCTCACAAGGTTTTTAAAGAAACTGGGCTCATAAAAAAGTACCTAAATCATTCGGCGGTTAAAAACCTTATACCTGCTGAGTATGCCTTTTTGGAAGCGCAAGCGAAGATGGCTTGGAAATACCGTTTCTCTGTAATTACGGGCAATCCAGCTCCCGATTTTTATGAGATGTATGATGTATTTAGAGAAGAGGAGTTCTTATTGTATTCGCCTGGAACTACCCTAACATTTGAAACTCAAAATCCGATTCTCTGGTTTAATTTAACTGCATTTAATGGCGATTGCTGGGCAACCTTTGGCCCAATTACAGGATATAATGGATTTAATGAAGATGATATTTTCTTTTTTGCCACCGAGCTTAATCCAGATATAGCAAGCGCTGAAGAGTTAATTGAAGAGTTAGAAAAAAACCCGATACCCTTTTCGATGCTGCTAAGCGGTGCAAATTTACCTAGGGTAAATAGTTCTCAAGCTGGAGAAGAAATACTGCTGCATCAAGCAATAGACTATTTGGATGCATTAAATACCGAATCATTAAAAGACAGGTTTAAAATTGCTTGGAACAAAGAGGTGTATCAACTCAACCTAAGCGAACTTTCGGAGGCGCCGCATTGTGCAGTTGCCTATTACGATGAATCTCAAAAACTGCTCATGCGCACTTCGCTTACAGCCCATGGATTTGATGCCTTAAGCAAAGCCTTACAACATTTACACATAGAAAACTTGGCGGATGTGGTTGTTTCTTTACCAATGAAAACTTGCGCTGAAGAGATTTTAAACAAAACCATCGACTTAATCCCCTATGAGCATTTGTTTTCAAAAGATACTACTAGTCAAGACAAGCAACAAATGGATGAAATAAATGGCTTTTTGCAAATCCTTTTACCCTATGCAAACGCTGGTGAGGAACCAGATTTACAAACCCTAGCCCAAAACGCCAATCTCCCCTACCAAACCGCCCAAGACCTTTGGAGGATAGTGAGCAAGCATAAGAAAAGATAAATAGAAAAAATAGGAGTTTTTGCCTTTTTCATGGGAGAAACTCCGCTTTCGTGCATGAAAGATGCCAGGCAAATCCCCCTCATTTTGAAACCTAACCAAACATGAACACTCTGTAAATTCTAGTAAAGTATTCTTCATCAAATCAACTTAACCTTAAAAAATGTGCAATTTTAAGGTTAGCTATGTATTTGACCCTAAAAAATCGACTCAAACTCGTTTTTACCTTAAATTTACTGCAATTTTAAGGTTAGCCATAAATCTTACCTTAATTTCCTTATGTTGCCCATGCCTAAAAAAAAGCGCTTGTAACGATCACCTGAAATTGATATTTGCAATTATTAAGCGTAAAACAAAATAATTAGGCGCATTCGGCCTATAAATAATAAAATTGAACGCTAAGCCATTAGCAGTCCTTTCCCAACCACCACCAATGCAAAACCTACACAACCTGTCATTACAGGATTAAACAGCGTTTTGGCAACAGGATGCAAGGCAAGCGTGAGTAAATCCATCTTTGTAAATCCCAAACCCAGCAAAACCATTGATTAATGGAGCCGCCAACCTATGCGAAAATTCAAACCAGCCATGGATTCTATCTGCGAAAATGCAACAGAATTCTACAGCACAAGTTCTAATTTGAATAGTGTTTACAATTGGCAAGGAACAGGCGGAGCCATTAATTCCGGACAAGCAACCAATAGCATAGCAGTTACCTGGAGCGCTGCCGGACAAGGCACTGTAACACTCTTAGACTCTAATACCAGCAGCAATTGTAGCGGACAAGGTTCAAGGCAAATAACAAAAATTGCTTTTCCTGAACCGATCAGTATTCTGGGTAAAAAAGACGGTTTCGATTTATCTACGCATGGGTATTCTGTGCAATTAGAAGGCGGCATTACTTATTTTTGGAAAGGCACCAATGGCAATATCATATCTGGACAAGGAAGCGACGAGATACGGTCGCAGCCAAAGGTCCTATACTCCCCTTCTTTTATTTCGCCAATGACATACCAGCGACTTGCTCTATCAGCTTATCTTCGGAGTATTCGTAGGCCATTATTTTAATTTTTTAAAATTGGTATTTCCCAACAAGGATTTCATTTGGGCGATGGCGACCTTATTTAACTGTATCAATCGTTCACTTTGTGATAAACCTTGGTGAATGAGCAAGGACATGTTCAATAAATCAGCTTCATCGGCATAAACAAAGTTAATTTTCTCTTTTGAAAGAGCAATTGGGATCAAATTTTCCTTAATAGCATCTGTGTGAATCCTATAGTTTATTTTGGCTAAAGTACGTTGTAGGTTCCATTCCAACTTTAGACGGTCGCTTTCATCTGCCTTGAGTCTTTGAAATTCTCGTACCAGTAGTAATTGAAATTTAGGGCTTATCCACATTCCAAAATGAAAAGCAATATCTTTATTTGCATAGGTTCCGCCATATCTGCCAGCTTTTGCAGATAATCCAATTGCATTCGTATGTTCAATCCATTGCTTTACTGATAAAACAAAATTGTTGCTACCCGAAGCATTTTTAATTGTACCGAATTCGGTATAATTAAAATCTGGATTGTATAACCTTTCCCATTTCCAAATAGGATAAATTTTTTATTCCCATATACCCAAAAACTCTAGCGTCTAACTTATTAATTCGTGTTGTGCAATTATTATTAATTCGTGCAAGTCATTCAATTATTAAGTTAAAACAAGATAATTAGGCGCAAATGGCCTACAACCAATAAAATTGAACCCACCCCAAGTAATTTTCCAGAATTAAACTAGTTTCCCCACCTATTTCATTTAAAACCATGTGCAACTACGAAAGCATTAAGCAAACCTGTAAGAATAGTTCAAAGATAGCCGCAACGGTGATAGATGAATTTATCCTATATTATACGTCGCTCAAAAGGTTTTTAAAGAAAACGGGCTCATAAAAAAGCACCTAAATCATTCGGCGGTTAAAAACCTTATACCTGCTGAGTATGCCTTTTTGGAAGCGCAAGCGAAGATGGCTTGGAAATACCGTTTCTCTGTAATTACGGGCAATCCAGCTCCCGATTTTTATGA
>VEQB01000555.1 GCA_018883485.1 Bacteroidota bacterium | reverse complement strand
GGCCTGATCTTAATGGATCTATTGTATATGCAACGCTGCTTAGATTTAGCTAGGCTTGGTGCTGGCAGCGTTGCTCCTAACCCTATGGTTGGGTCTGTTTTGGTTTACCAAGATAAAATTATTGGTGAGGGTTGGCACCAAGCTTTTGGGCAAGCTCATGCCGAAGTAAATGCGATTGCCTCCATTATAGATAAAGAGTTATTATCTAAAGCTACGCTTTATGTAAATTTGGAACCATGCGCCCATTATGGCAAAACTCCTCCTTGCGCGGCTTTAATTGTTGAAAAGGGTATTAAGAAAGTAGTTCTAGGTATGCGCGATCCTAATCCTTTAGTGGCAGGAAAAGGAATTGAGTACCTAATAGCAAATGGAGTAGAGGTGATAGAAAATGTTATGGCTATGGAATGCCTAGCATTGAATAAGCGCTTTATAAAAGGTATTACGCAACACAAAAGTTATGTTATTCTTAAATGGGCACAAACTGCTAATGGCTATATAGCTCCAGATGCAGCAGTTATGAGCAAAGAAGAGTTTGAAGAAAAACGCCATATTACAGGATTATTGGTTCAGAAATTAGTACATAAATGGCGTACCCAAGAAGATGCTATTATGGTGGCTACCAATACCGCATTGCTTGATAATCCTGCCTTAAACAACCGCGCCTTCGAAGGCCGCGCTCCAGCAAGAATAGTCTTAGACCAACACCTGCGCTTACCTCTTTCTTTGAAAGTTTTTGACGGCACTCTAACTACTTATGTTTTAAATGCCGTTAAGCAAGAGGAATGCGAACACGTAAAGTATTTGAAATTAGATTTTGCTGAAGATTGGTTTAATGAAGCTTTAAGCGTTTTATATGCTCATGGAATTCAAAGCGTGGTGGTAGAGGGTGGTGCACAATTGTTAAACCATATTATTGGTTTGAAAGCCTGGGATGAAGCTATTGTTTTTTATTCTAAAAGTGAATTACAGCATGGTGTTGTGGCCCCTTTAATTGGCGGAAAAATTGGGCAGCAAGAAAGTTTAGGTCAGGTTAATATGATTCAATATTTCCCTTTATGATTTATCTCCTATTAAGTATATTGTTTTCTACATTCACTGTAATTTTTTTTAAGATATTTGAACTTAAAAAGGTAGATACTTTTCAGGCCATCGTTTTTAATTATTTATCGTGCACCATTGCTGGTAACATATTTGCAAATCATACTATTTTTAGTCCAGCATTTTGGCTTTCCCCTTGGTTTCCTTTTGTGCTCATTTTAGGTTTATTATTTATTACTATATTTTTTGCAATTGGTAAAACTGCCCAAGAAGTAAGCGCCTCTGCCAGTATGGTTGCGGCAAAGTTATCTGTAGTTATTCCCGTTTTGTTTGCCGTTTTATTTTACAATGAAAGTTTAAAGGGTTTGCAAATTTTGGGAATTGTTTTGTCGCTTGTGTCTGTTTACTTAATGAGTGCTTCTAAGGAAAAAACTGGTAAAAAAATGTTATGGCTTTTACCGCTAATTGTATTTACAGGAAGTGGAGCCATTGATACGCTGCTAAATTATGTAGAGCAACAGTTTATTCCAGCCTTTGAAAG
>VEQB01000554.1 GCA_018883485.1 Bacteroidota bacterium | reverse complement strand
ACACTATTGGAATTGAAGCTTTCCATAGCACACGCAAAGAGAAGTACATGTGGAAAGAGCGCGTAAATTATAAAGTGTACAATTGCTTAGATGCGAAAGTAAAAGCCGCCGCTGTTAAGATGTTAAGTGCTGGCAAAACAGAGCAAGAGGTATTTAAGAAGTTAAATAAAAAGGTAGAGAATGCCATTGTTGCTAAAGAGTTTAAATCGGAGAAAAACGATGCCACAGCTGCAAAGCTTTGGGATAGTAAAGGTGTTGTAGATATTAAAGAAGAAAATGCCAATAAGTTTTATTGGGTAATGGGGATAATACCTGCAGAACCTAAAACTTTAAAAGAAGCAAAAGGCATGGTAACTAGTGATTACCAAGATTACTTAATGAACGAGTGGGTTAAAGAACTACGTGCTAAGTATCCGGTAGTAATTAATGAAGAAGCCTTAGTAGAGTTGGCTAAGTAAACCACTTAATCCACCATTGTGCAGGGCCAGTACTTTTTGCCCTGATTGTATAGAGCCCTTAGCGATTAAATCGTTAAGGGCTTTTATCATTTTAGCCTCATACACTTGGTCGAGTAGCACGCCTGTTTCAGAGGCAAAATCTTTTATAAATTGCATTAATTCAGCATTGCTTTTGGCATAACCCCCTTCATGATAATTAAAATGCAATTGATAGCTATGTGCCGGAAAATTTATAAATTCTTGTGCCATGGCTTCGGCCCCTTTTAAAACCACCACGCCTTGCACAGTGCCCAAGTTATTTGCGTCTTGCATTCCTTTTAATAGTCCTCTCATAGTGCTGCCTGTGCCTACAGAAGTAAAAACGTGCTGGTATTCCCATGGCTGAACCAACTCTGCCACCCCTTTTTCTCCAAGGGCACCTCCGCCTCCCTCTGGAATGATATAGCTTGTTGTATTTGAGTTTTCTTGTAAGGCCTCTTGCACCAATATTTTATAGCGTTCTCTATCAACAAATGCCAACCCCATTCCAAATAGTGAGCAAAGTTTTAAGATAGGATTGCTTACGGGTTCGCCTCTAACTATGCCTTTTGTTTTAAAACCATACTTGGCTCCTGCTGCTGCGGTGGCTAGTAAATGATTGCTGTATGGCCCACCATAAGTTTGTAAATGTTGTTTTTCTTGCGCTTGTGCAGCCAGTAAATGGTATTTTAGTTTACGCCATTTGTTGCCAGAAATGTATGGATGCGAAAGGTCTTCTCGTTTAATAAATACATGCACACCATACTGTTTATATAAAGAATAATTTAGCTCCTCAATGGGCGCAAATGGTTCTAAAATTTCAATCATGGCTCTTAATTTTATGTTGCCAAACCAAAGCTGCTATCCACAACAAAGGGGCCACGGCAATGCGGTACCGCGATAGACCAAGTACACCTGTTGCGCCAATGATATAGCCTACAAATAGAAATAAGCAGATTCTTAAAGCGAGTGGAACTTTTGGTTCAAACAGAAAGCGTAAAAAGTAATAGCTCAGTAGTAAATTAAAACTAAAGCAAAGCGCCAATATTAAAATAAGGCCAATTGGGGCGTTACTAAGCCAGTACCAGCCACCTTTAATTATTC
>VEQB01000125.1 GCA_018883485.1 Bacteroidota bacterium | reverse complement strand
ATATTTGGTAGTAGCGTATCTAAATCTACAGCAACTAAAATGTCTGCCTTGGTAAAGAATAGAAAAAAGAACAAGCGAAGGTTATAAAAAACATAAAATAACTTTCCTTTTTGAAACCAACATGATAGCCGTTTTTGCCCAAACACTTCTTGGCTTAATGGAATAGATGTACTTCTAGTTCTACCAATTAATAATACCTCATAACCCGCCTCCACCCAAATTTGCGAATGGCGCCTCATCCTTTGATCATAGCTCAGATCATTGGTTACCGTTACTGTTATTATTTTTCTCCTATCCAAGTAATTTCTTGTTCGTTATTCAAGGCAATTACGCCTTTATCTGCTAAAAATCTGCAAGCACTTACTAGGTCCTTTGGATTTACACCCTTAATTATTGACCCAAGTTCTCTCATGCTTAAAGGCTTCATGCCTTTAATTTGGGATAAATTCTTAGTAATGCTTTCCAGTTTGTTCGAGGTTAAATAGTCCTTATCCTTTTCTAAACAAATATCACAAGAGCCACAATCGCCAGCGTTACTTTCTCCAAAATACAAAAGCATGCTTCTACTTCTGCAAATTAAATCACTATCTGCAAATTTTATCATTGCCTCAAGTTTTTCTTGTTGAACCTGCTTTCTTTGCTTTATTTGCTTTGTGTCTAATTTTAAATAGCGTTTATCTACCCGTTCATTTACAAATTGAATACTTGGTAGTGCACCCGCTTTAATAAATTCTATTAACCCATGCTCTTGCATTTTTTGAAATTCACCTAGCAATTCACTTTCACTTAAATTAGCTTTCATAG
This sequence comes from Bacteroidota bacterium, assembly GCA_018883485.1. GTDB lineage: Bacteria > Bacteroidota > Bacteroidia > UKL13-3 > UKL13-3 > B1. The sequence continues at coordinate 5,952 of VEQB01000125.1, read as the reverse complement.
CAATTAAATTTAAGGAAATAGCTTTGGCATCTTCAAACAATCCGCCTTGCATCCTTAAGAGCAATTGTAGAATAGCAAACCAAGTTTCTTGATTATTTTGTAAGTTTTGTATCTCCTGTGCCGAGATGGTTATTTTTAGCTTATCCTGATCAAAAAAGCCTTCCGATAACTGAATAATTTCCAATTGCGACAACAAGTTAATTGCGGCATTTACCTTAATTGGATGTTGTTTAATATGTAGTGAAAACTTCGATAAATCTAGAGCATGAAAGATATCTGTTTGCTCACCAATGGGTATGCGCAAATAGCTTCCCAACTGTTCATAAACCAACCTAATATAATCTGGCTCTGGATATTGCTGCTCTAATTTTGCATGCGCTTGGGCTGCATCAGAAGTATGATATAACAATAAACAATAAGCTTTATTGCCATCCCTACCAGCCCTGCCTGCTTCTTGGTAATAAGCTTCTAAACAATCTGGCATTTCAAAATGAATTACCAACCTGCAATCTGGTTTATCTATTCCCATTCCAAATGCGTTGGTGCAAGCCATAATTTGAACCCTACCTTTAATCCAATCTTCTTGTCGTTTACTTCTTTCCGAAGCCTCTAAACCAGCATGATAGTAAGAAGCTACAATTCCATTTTTTGTAAGATAGGCTGCAATCTCAGCCGTCATTTTCCTATTGCGAACATAAACCAAACAGCTTCCATTTACGCCTTTAATGCTTTGCAATAGTTTGCCATATTTATCTTCTGTTTTTCTAACTACATAATGTAAATTCTGGCGTTCAAAACTCTTTTTAAATAAAATTTTTTTCTTAAAACCCAATTGTTCCATAATATCTGCCACCACATTTGGAGTGGCAGATGCAGTAAGTGCTAAAACTGGAACATTAGGTAAAAGAGATCTAACTTCAGCTATGCGACGGTATTGGGGTCTAAACTCATGCCCCCATTGACTAATACAATGTGCTTCATCAATGGCTAATATATTTACAGGCATTTTTAGCAAATAGTCTCTTATCATTTCAGAGGCTAATCTTTCTGGCGATAGGTATAAAAATTTCACACCTCCATACAAGCAATTACCAAGAATGGTTTTAATCTCTTCGCTGTGCATGCCAGAATAAATGGCATGCGCTTGAATACCTCGTTTATTAAGGTTCTCTACCTGGTCTTTCATTAAAGCTATCAAGGGAGAAACTACCAAACAAACGCCTTCCATAGCCATTGCAGGTACTTGAAAGCAAATAGATTTCCCGCCTCCTGTAGGCAAGAGCGCTAGAACATCTTCCTGCCGCAATGTGGCTTCAATAATTTGCTGCTGGGGTTCTCTAAAAACCGAATAACCCCAATAGGATTTTAGTATCTCAAATATGTCGGCTTTATTGCTCAATTATACCGTCGCGGATAATTAATTGTCTATCACTTTGTGCTGCCAAAGATTGATTATGGGTTACAATCACAAAGGTTTGTTTGAAAGATTTGCGAAGATCAAAAAACAATTGGTGTAGCTCTCCGGCCGCTTTAGAATCCAAATTTCCCGAAGGTTCATCGGCTAAGATTACTGCGGGTTCGTTTATTAAGGCTCTCGCTACAGCCACGCGTTGTTGTTCTCCCCCGCTTAAGGCAGCGGGTTTATGGTTAATCCTATCTTTTAAACCTAGAAAATCTAATAATTCTAAAGCGCGTTTTTTACTTTTAGTCTCATCTTTCTTTCCTATCCAGGCGGGTAAACAAACATTTTCCCAAGCTGTAAACTCTGGCAGCAATTGGTGAAACTGGAAAATAAAACCTATTTGCTGGTTTCTAAACCTTGCCAATTTGTTACCTTTAAGCATATTGGTTTCTTCTCCGCCAATTTTTAAAGAACCACTATCGGGTTGATCCAAGGTACCCAAAATTTGCAACAGGGTAGTTTTTCCTGCGCCAGAAGCACCCACAATAGATACCACCTCACCCAGCTGGATATGTAAATTAATGCCTTTTAATACAGGCAATCCTTCATAGGATTTATAAACTTCTTTGGCTTCAATCATTTATGTTCCAATATTACAATTTTGAATCTAAAGTCAACAAATAAAAAGCAATTCAAGCTTTTGTTTGATAGATGAGAAATAATTCGTTTTTTTACCACAAAGAAATAATCATGAAAAAAATCATCATACCAATTGCTGCAAGCTTTATTCTATTGCTTGGTTCAGCCATGGTTTATAAACAAATAAAGGGAATTGATACTGCTGCCATAGACAAATCCGTTGTTCCTGGCGACGATTTTTACCGTTACGCAAATGGAACCTGGTTAAAAAATAACCCAATTCCAGCAAGCGAAAGTCGCTGGGGAAGCTTTAACCAAGTTACCGAACGTAACAATGATATTTTAAAACAAATTCTTGAAAATGCTGCCCAAAATAAAACAGCAAAGGCAGGTAGTGCAGAGCAAAAAGTAGGTACATTTTATCGCTTATTTTTAGATACACTAAAAAGAGAATCGCAAGGAATTAGGCCGATATTACCCTATTTTACTGCTATTAACAATATCTCCAACACCACCCAATTGATTGAAACTACCGCTAAGTTTTATGGAATGGGCATTCGTTGTTTCTTTGGTTTTTATGTAGGGCAAGATTTGAAAAACAGTACCGCTTATATTCCATATATGAGTCAGGGCGGACTTGGTTTACCCGACAGAGATTATTATTTAAAAACAGATGCTAAATCTTTGAAAATAAGGGAAGAATATCAAGCCCATATTCAAAAGATTGCTGAGTTATATGGTTATCCAAACGATGGCAATGCCAAAACAATATTAGCTTTTGAAACAGAATTAGCTAAAGTTTCTATGACCCGCACAGAGCGCAGAAACCAAGAAAAGCAATACAATAAAAGAGCCTTAAACAAGGTTTTGGCCGATTATCCAGAATTAAAGTTTAGAACATTTTTGGATGAGATAGGCACTGCTCCTTTTGATAGCTTAATTGTATCGCAACCAGAGTTCTTTAGCAATTTAAACCAATTGCTTACCAACACGCCGCTACAAGACTTAAAAGCCTATATGCGTTGGTGCTTAATGAACCAAAGCGCTAGTTATTTAGATGCAAGATTGGATCAACAAAATTTCTATTTTTATTCTACCGTATTAACAGGTACCAAGGAACAAAAACCATTATGGAAACGCGGTATTGCAGCCACAAACAGCGTGGTTGGAGAATTATTAGGTCAGCTTTTTGTTGCCAAAGTCTTCACTCCTGCCTCTAAGCAAAGAGTTAATGCCATGGTGGACGATATTATTGCCGCATTTAGAATTCGCATCAATAATTTAGAGTGGATGAGTTCCCAAACTAAAGAAAAAGCTTTGGCAAAATTGGCTTCATTTAACCGTAAATTTGGTTACCCCGACAAATGGAAAGATTATAGCAGTTTAGAAATAAAAGAAGATTCATACATCGAAAATATTTGGAGAGCAAACCAATTTGGTTTTAAAGACAATATTGGAAATTTAGGTAAGCCCATTGACCGCAACCGATGGGGAATGTTGCCGCAAACTGTTAATGCTTATTACAGCCCTACCTTAAACGAAATTGTTTTTCCGGCAGCTATTATGCAACCACCATTCTTTGATGCCAATGCAGATGATGCTGTAAATTATGGTAGCATTGGTGCAGTTATTGGACACGAACTTACACATGGTTTCGATGATCAAGGCGCAAAATACGGTCCAGATGGAAATTTGAAAAGTTGGTGGACAGATGAAGATCGCAAACAGTTTGAAGCCAGAACCAAGGTGTTGGTTAACCAATTTAACAATTTTTATGTAAGTGATAGTTTGCATGTAAATGGCGAATTAACCCTAGGAGAAAACATTGCTGATTTAGGCGGATTAACTATTGCCTATGAGGCCTTTAAAATGCGTCAACAAAAAAATCCTGGAAAAACAGTCGGTGGATTCACACCTGAGCAACGTTTCTTTATTGGTTTTGCACAGATTTGGAAGAACAATGTAAGACCAGAGGCATTGAGGCAGTTAATTCTAACCGACCCCCATTCACCCGGTGAATTTAGAGTATTAGGAACTCTAGGAAATATGCCACAGTTTTATGATGTGTTTGGCGTAAAAGAAGAAATGAAAATGTATAGAAGTCCAGAAACCCGCGCTAATATTTGGTAAATATGACTTTTAGAAAATTAGTTTTATTATTTGTTTCAGTACTTTTTTTAAGTTCCTGCGGCAATGGCTGGATCCCAATTTCTATAGATGAAACACTTGGAAGCCAAAGTGCTGCCCAAATAAATGAGGGTGCCATGTTGATGGAAATTTTAGATGAAACAAAACATGCAGCCCCCTATAAATACCTCAATAAATTAAAGGATAAGATTTTGGCTTCAGGGAAAGTTAAACATTCAAAGGACTTTAACTGGGAACTTAAAATCATAAAAGACGATTCGGTTTTAAATGCTTTTTGCTTGCCTGGTGGCTATATTTATGTGTACACGGGATTAATGAAGTATCTAGATTCAGAAGACGCCCTAGCCGGAGTTTTGGGTCATGAGATGGCCCATGCCGACTTACGACATGGAACTACTCAAATGGTTAAAAACATGGGATTAAGTTTAGGATTGCAGTTGATTTTTGGAGGAGATGCCTCCCAATTAGTAAACATTGGCGCCAATTTAATTAGCCTTTCATTTAGCAGAGGCGATGAAAAAGAGGCAGACATGCGCTCGGTAGAATATCTTTATGAAACGGAATTGGATGCCAGAGGTACAGGTATTTTCTTTGATAAATTGCAGAAAGAAGGAAAAGATGCTGGTGTTGTTGAATTCTTAAGCACTCATCCCAATCCTGAAAACCGTGTTGAAGAAATTAATCGGAAGTGGAAGGAATTAGGCGGTAAAAAAGGGAAGAATAATAAAGAGGCCTACCAAAAAATGCTACGGAGTTTGCCTTAATCTGGCATGGTTCCAAATAATTTATCCCAAAAAGGAGTAGAAACTCCAAAGGCCTTATCCTCTGCTTTGTAATGGTGTTTGGCATGGTGAGTCCATAAAATTTTGAGGCTTTGAATAGGTTGATAGGTATGAACCATATAATGAATGGTAACATAAATAGCCCAGCCATTAATAAATCCCGCCATCCAAATAAAGGCATTGCTGCCAAATGGAATAAAAAAAATAGTAGTCAATACAATTACCAAAATAAAACCCGGCGCAATAGGCATAATCAAGCGCTCTTTATCTCTAGGGTACTCATGATGCACCCCATGAATTAAATAATGAAAACGCTGCACTTTTGGCGTGTCGTTAATCCAATGAAACAGAAACCGATGGGCCATGTATTCAAAAAATGTCCAGAAACCCATCGCAAAAAGGTAAAGAATAACACTGTTTAAGGAGCTGGCTGAACCAAAAGTTAGATGCGCTATAATTAAAGCAACCCAAATAATGGTGTAAACTATAATACTCAACCAAACAGGATTCTTGGTTAAAGAATTTAATCCTTTCTGTTCAAATAGTTTTGCTTTTCCTGTGTCATTGGACTGAAGCTTTTTCATACTAGCAAATTTAAACAGGTGAAAATATAAATAAAAAAGTTATTTAAATTATTATAAATGAATATATTACAATATTATTCCTTACTTGTTAGTTTAGATTTTATACTTTTTTGTATTTCTTCAAATTCTTGAGGCAATTTGGTTAAAAAGGATTGATTTTGAATTAGCAATTGATCTAAATCTTGTAAATAGCTGATTTCCTTATGTAGTATCTCATGGTATTGCAGCACCTTAGCTTCATTTTCTTGCAGCTTTACCAAATGGCTTAATAGTTGTTTAAATTGCTCTAAATCAACACTTAAGTCTGGCATTTCCTGAGTTTTACGAAACATTTGACCTTTACCAAGCAGCAACCAATCTGGATCAAGGTCTGGGAAGGTAGTTAATAGCTTCTGTA
>VEQB01000553.1 GCA_018883485.1 Bacteroidota bacterium | reverse complement strand
ATGTAGTGTATATCATTAGGCACTTTAAACCAGATGTGGTTATTACCAGATTTGCCACAGATGGTAGCGGCGGTCATGGTCACCATACCGCCTCTGCCCTTCTTGCAGAGGAAGCTTTTGAAGCTGCGGCTGACCCTTTAAGATTTCCAGAACAATTAAATGAAGTAACTACTTGGAAACCCAAACGCTTATTGTACAATTCTGCTGCAAGATTTTGGAATCCTAATGCAGATATGAGTGGGCATTTAAAAGTAAATGTAGGTGAGTATAACACCCAATTGGGTAAGAGTTACGGAGAGCTAGCAGCAGAAAGCAGAAGCATGCATCGTTCACAAGGTTTTGGTTCGGCAAAACAAAGAGGAGAACAATTCGAATACTTTAAAATCATCAAAGGAGATACTGGCATTAAGGATATTTTTAGCGGCGTAGATTTAAGCTTGAACCGATATGCAGCTGGTAAGAAATTTGATGGGGAATTAAAAAAATTGGAAGAAGCATGGGAAGATAAAAACATTAAAGATTGTAATCAAATTCTTAAGAAAGCATTGGATATTTGTTTTCAAGAAAATTCAGACATACCAGCCTACCAAAGAACCAAAATCTACCAATTAATCTTACAAATGAATGGTATTTTTCTTGAGGCTGTTGCTGAAGGAACAGCAACCACTGCACAAGGCGATACGGTTAAAATAAAACTAAGTGCGATTAATAGAAATAATGCAACGGTTGTTTTAGAATCTATTGATATTTTATTAAACGGTGCAGTTTTATCAAAATGCGATAAATCGTTTTATGGAGAGAAATCACAGGCAGAACAACTACCTAATAAATCTTTCAATAAAACACTTCCATTATATGTTTGTAATGCTGTTAATCCAAGTCAATTATATTGGTTAGAAAGCCCAATTAAAGATAATAAATTCAACTACAACAACAACCTTAAACCACAAGGTTTAACAAGTGGTTTTGTTTGTGGTTTTACATTAAACATTAATGGAAATTCCTTTCAATTTTGGGAACCATTGCAATACAAATGGGTAGACCCAGACAAAGGTGAACAATATAGGCCACACTTGATTACTCCTCCCGCTACCATTAACTTAAGCAGTAAATCTTTGGTATTTGTGAACGGAGAAAGTAAAAAATTAAAGGTTCAAATAAAAGCCTTAAAAGCAAATATTAAAGGCGCTTTACAATGTGGCACAAGCGTATATCCGTTCGAAATAGCGAAGAAAGGAGACTATACGGATTTAGAAGTTATGCTAGATTCTAAAGCAAGCAAAAATGAAGGTAGTTTCCCTTTGGTTTTAATGGTAAACGATTACCAAAACACTTTCAATTTAGGATATGAAGAAATAAAGTACGACCATATTCCGGTTCAAACATTGTTTCCCAAAGCTGAGTTAAAATTACAGGAAGCAGCTATACAAAAGAAGCTAAAACGAGTAGGTTACATTGCCGGCGCTGGAGATGAGGTTGCAACTTGTTTGAACCAAATAGGATATGAAGTAGTTACTATAAACGATGAGATGATTAAGAAGGTAATTTAAATGAATTTGCCACCATTGTTATGGGAGTTAGGGCTTATAAC
>VEQB01000552.1 GCA_018883485.1 Bacteroidota bacterium | reverse complement strand
GCTTTAATAGATTCTCTTGCAATAACTTTAGCTCCAATAGAGGCTTGAACTGGAATTTCAAACTGATGTCTTGGGATTAAATCTTTTAATTTTTCGCAAATGCGTTTGCCAAAATCATAGGCTCTGTCTCTATGGATAATGGCTGATAAAGCATCTACCTGTTCTTTATTTAATAGAATATCTAGCTTAACTAAATCTGAGGCAACATAACCTATCGGATGGTAATCAAAGGAAGCATACCCTCTTGAAATAGTTTTTAATTTATCGAAAAAGTCAAATACTACCTCAGCTAATGGCATATCAAACACAAGTTCTACACGGTCTGTGGTTAGGTATTTTTGCTCTTTTAAAATCCCTCTTTTTCCTAAGCATAAACCCATAATGGCACCCGTATAATCTGCATGGGTAATAATTTGTGCATTAATAAATGGTTCTTCAACGTGGTCTATATAATTAGGTTCAGGTAGGTCGCTAGGGTTGTTAACCACAATCATTTCCCCTTTATTGGTATAGGCGTGATAACTTACGTTGGGAACAGTTGTAATTACTGTCATCTTAAATTCACGTTCGAGGCGCTCTTGAATAATTTCCATATGCAGCATACCTAAGAAGCCACAACGAAAACCGAAACCTAAGGCAGCAGAAGATTCTGGCTCAAAAGTTAAAGATGCATCGTTTAATTGTAACTTATACATGCTTTCTCTTAACTCTTCAAAATCTTCGGTATCTACTGGGTAAATGCCAGCAAATACCATTGGCTTAACATCTTCAAAACCCTTTACGGCTTCTAAAGTTGGCCTATCAATATGGGTTATTGTATCACCCACTTTTACCTCTCGTGCTTCTTTTATACCAGAAATAATATAACCTACATCTCCTGCTCTTACTTCTGCTTTAGGTTCTTGCTGTAACCTCAAAACGCCAACTTCTTCGGCAATATACTCAGAGCCATTAGACATAAATTTTACCTTGTCGCCTTTTTTGATTACGCCATCGTAAACTCTAAAATAGGCAATTATTCCTCTAAAAGAATTAAATACCGAGTCGAAAATTAATGCCTTTAGGGGTGCATCTGGATTGCCCTTTGGCGCTGGTACACGGTGCACTATCGCCTTTAATATTTCGTGAACTCCTGCACCTGTTTTACCAGAGGCTCTTAAAATATCGTCATAATCGCAGCCAATTAAATCTACAATTTGATCGCTAACTTCCTCTGGCATAGAATGAGGTAAGTCAATTTTGTTAAGAATAGGAATAATTTCTAAACCTTGATCGATGGCTAGATACAGGTTAGAAATAGTTTGGGCTTGGATACCCTGACTCGAATCAACAATTAACAAGGCACCATCGCAAGCTGCAATAGATCTTGAAACTTCGTAGCTAAAATCTACGTGTCCTGGCGTATCAATTAAATTGATTCGGTAGGTTTGTGTTTCAGGAATGTTCTCTCCTTGAAGGGTAGGGTAGTTCCAAGCTGTAGTAGTTGCAGCAGAAGTAATGGTAATACCTCTTTCTTGCTCCTGAGCCATCCAGTCCATAGTAGCGGCTCCGTCGTGAACTTCGCCAATAACATGGGTTTTACCAGTATAGTAA
>VEQB01000124.1 GCA_018883485.1 Bacteroidota bacterium | reverse complement strand
GGATATGGAGTAAAGAAAGAGAAACAGTAACAGAAAGAGAAAGAGTGGGAGGAGGCGAAATTGAAGCATTTGTTTATCCAAATCCAACGGAAGGTAGTACCACCTTACAATACATAATAAGCGAAAATGCAACCGTACTTATCACCGATGCGCAAGGAAAATTGGTATGGCAAACAGAAATAAAAAGTGCCAGCGGCCAGATGCCAGCAGCCAGTAGCCTTCTTACCATCCCCTCCCAAACCTTCGCCAACGGCTTGTATTTCTATACGCTTCAAACAACGCTTGGTTCAGCAAGAGGAAAAATTGTAGTGCAGCGGTAGAAGATTATTCTGGCAAGTTTATCCCCAACCACTCCAGCGCCGTATTCCTTAATAGTTTTAACTTGGTTTCTTCAGACAAATCTTTCATTAACTCTATAAACCTTCCATGTTCTAAATCTCCTAATGGAAACGGGAAATCCGAACCCATGGCAATTTTATCTGGCCCAAACATTTTCAATAGAAATTCAAAGGTATCATCATCATGTACCAAGGAATCAATATAGAATTTGTCGGTATAGGTTCTTGGGTCGGCAACTTTATGCACATTACACAAATCTGGCCTTGCATGGTACGCGTGGCTTATTCTGCCAATGGTTTGCGGAAAGCAGCCACCACCGTGGGCAAACAGCACCCTAAGCTTAGGATATTTATCAAAGATGCCACCAAATAGCATGCTGCAAATGGCCAAAGAAGTTTCGGCTGGCATACCCACCAACCAAGGTAAAAAGTAGTTTGGCATTTTTTCTTGCCCCATCATGTCCCATGGATGTACAAAAATGCACATACCCAACTTCTCTGCAGTTTCGTAAAAAGGGTAGTAGTAAGGGTCGTCTAAATTTCTATGTTCTATATGTGTTCCTATTTCTACACCGGGTAGGTTCAGCTCATATTTACAACGCGATAACTCCTCGCAAGCCCTTGTAATGTCTTGCATGGGCAAAGTTCCTAAACCCACAAATCGGGTAGGGTAAGTTTCCTGTATTTTAGCCACATGGTTATTGTAATACTGCGCCCACTCATGGGTATGCTCTGGCTTTGCCCAATAATAAAACAATACGGGTACTATAGACAAAGCCATGAGTTCTACTCCATGTTTATCCATGTGTTCAATAATAGATTCTGGATTCCAACAAAGCTCATCTATTGTTCTAAAAAAAGTTCCATCCGCCTTCATCATATTGGCTCTTCCTGGTTGAAAATGGTCTAAATAAATAAACTCATCTCCGTAGCCATATCTATCTTTTAGGTTGGGCATAAACTCGGGAAGAATATGCGCGTGGACGTCTATTTTTTTAATTTCCATCGCCATCTAAAATATTTCCTAGCCCGCCTAAAATTCCGCCTTCTTCTCTTCTGCCTCCCATACCGCCATAGCGCATAATTCTGCTAGCTAACCTACTAATGGGTAAAGATTGTATCCACACTTTTCCTGGGCCGCGAAGAGTTGCAAAAAACACGCCTTCACCGCCAAATAAGGTATTCTTTATACCACCCACAAATTGAATATCATAATCTACTTCTTTGGTAAAAGCCACTATACAACCTGTATCAACTTTAAGAATTTCTCCTGGCATTAATTCTCTCTCTTCCACATGGCCACCGGCATGCACAAAGGCCATTCCATCACCTTCTAATTTTTGCATGATAAAGCCTTCTCCTCCAAATAAGCCTGTGCCTAATTTCTTTTGAAACTCAATTCCTACGCTTACGCCTTTAGCAGCGCATAAAAATGAATCCTTCTGGCAAGTCATTTTACCGCCCATTTTGCTTAAATCTATAGGGATAATTTTGCCAGGATAAGGAGAGGCAAAGGTAGCAGTTTTCTTACCTGAGCCCATATTGGTGTAGGCTGTCATAAACAAACTTTCGCCTGTAAGTAGGCGCTTGCCAGCCGACATTAACTTTCCAAAAATGCCACCTTGGTCTTGGGAGCCATCGCCAAAAATGGTATTCATTTGTATGCCATCGTTCATCATCATAAACGACCCTGGTTCTGCCATCACTGTTTCATTTGGGTCGAGCTCAATTTCTACACATTGCATTTCACTTCCAAAAATGCGGTAATCTATTTCGTGATTGTTCATAATAATTAGGATATTTCTGTGTTCAATATTATTTAAAAAACTTGCAATTTTAGTTATCAAAATTTGCACAACGCTGGCATTTGCTTAGCTTTGATTTATTAATATGTTAAGTTCAGTTGTTATAGGAAGTGGAAATCTGGCGCATCATTTGGTTCAAGCCATGCTCAATGCCAATATTGATCTTAAAGGCATTTGGGCCAGAGACACAGATAAAGCCTTTGAAATGGGGCAATTATTTAGGGTTCCAGTTTTTAACGGTTTGAACCAAATACCGCAAGAAACAGATTTAGTGCTGTTAGCTATTAGCGACAATGCTGTAGAACAAGTTGCTTTGAACATTCAAACCCATGGCATTGTTGCGCATTGCTCTGGAATATTACCCATACAAACCTTGGGCGACAAAAGACATTGCGGCGTGTTTTGGCCGGTTCAAACCTTTAGTAAAAATCAAAAGATAGATTTTAAGAAAGTGCCGGTTGTAGTGCAAGCCACTGATGAAGAAGACCAAAGAATTTTAGAAGTTTTTGCAGATTTAATAGCTGCGCAAGCCATCATTTGTAAGGAATCGCAAAGGCAAATGCTACACCTTGCAGCTGTGTTTGTAAATAATTTTAGCAACCACTTATTTGCCCTTATTAAGGATTTACTTCAAAGCAATGAACTTCCTTTTGATGTATTAAAGCCTCTCATTCAGGAAACCGCACATAAAATTATAGAAATGGATCCCGCCTTAGCGCAAACAGGGCCAGCTAAGCGCGGAGATACAATAAGTCTTAACATACATCGGAATCTTTTAAAAGACGATGCACAGCTATTAAAACTATACAATATTCTTACAGAAAGTATTCAAAATAAGTCCTAATTTTGACCTATGCGTTTATTCTTAATTAGTATTTTCATCAGTCTTTCTCTTGCTTCTAATGCCACACGTATTCTTATACCTATGGATAATGAGCAAAAGAATCACCTAAAATCTTATGGTATTGCTTTTTGGATATTAAAACAAGATGGAGAAGTAAATTGGCTTTTAAATTATAAGGGTGGAAGTTTTATGATGCAATTTAGTGCATCGTTAGAAAAGGAATGCAGATTAAGAGGTGTGAGTTATGAAGTTATAAGTGAAGGACAAGTAACTGAGATATTAATGCAAATTGCCAAACCAGATGTAAATATGGAATTGGTTAAGTTGCTAAAAGCTCCCAAGATTGCAGTATACAGTCCAAAAACTAAGCAACCTTGGGACGATGCCGTTACTTTAGTTTTAACTTATGCAGAGATACCTTACGAGGTTATTTATGATGACGAAGTGCTAGAAAATAAACTACCATTATATGATTGGCTACATGTGCATCATGAAGATTTTACAGGGCAATTTGGTAAGTTCTATAGCAGCTTTTCTAATGCCGCTTGGTACCAAGCCGAGGTAAGAGAAGGAGAGGCCATGGCTGCTAAACATGGCTTTGCAAAAGTAAGTGAGTTAAAATTGGCGGTGGCTAAAAAGATAAGAGATTATGTGCTTGGCGGTGGCTTTATGTTTGCCATGTGCAGCGCAACAGATACCTGGGATATTGCACTAGCAGCAGATGGTATAGATATTTGCGAGCAAGTTTTTGATGGCGACCCTGCAGACTGGAGTGCAGATAGAAAATTGGATTTTAGTAGGGGTTTTGCCTTTAAAGATTATAAGCTCTATATTGATCCATTTGTTTATGAGCATAGTTACATAGACGCCATGCAAGGCACTCGCCCAGTAACAGAAGAAACTGATGTGTTCTCACTGTTTGAGTTTAGCGCTAAATGGGATATGGTGCCAACTATGTTAAATCAAAATCATACCAGCACGGTGAAAGGATTTTGGGGGCAAACCACTGCTTTTAGAAAGCCTTTTATAAAATCTGAAGTATTACTTTTAGGAGACAACAAGTCTTTAAATGAAGCGCGCTATATTCATGGAACTGCTGGCAAAGGTACTTGGACATTTTATGGCGGTCACGACCCAGAAGACTACCAGCACCAAGTTGGTGAGCCGCCTACAGATTTGAACCTACATCCTAATTCTCCTGGTTATCGATTGATATTAAATAATGTTTTGTTTCCTTCGGCACAAAAGAAAAAGCAAAAAACATAAAAGGAACAGCCATAGAAAACCAGCACGAAATAGTTTAATTGCTATTGATATTACAATGAGAAATATAGACAAAGAAAGCCTTTTAAATGCTTACCAATTGTTTGATTCTGGAAACATTGATCAAATCGAAATTGGCACAACAAAAGGATTACAAGACATACACAAATATTTATTTGATGGTTTGTATGATTTTGCTGGAAAAATTAGAACAAAAAATATCTCAAAGGGTAGTTTTAGGTTCGCAACTGTATTATATTTAAATGAGATATTAATAAAGGTAGAACAAATGCCTGAAAACAATTTTAATGAAATTATCTCTAAATATGTAGAAATGAACATTGCTCATCCATTTATGGAAGGAAACGGAAGAAGCATGAGGATTTGGCTAGATAGGATGTTAATGCTTAGCGTAAAAAAATTAGTTAATTGGCAGTTTATTGATAAAACCGAATATTTACAAGCAGTGGAACGAAGCCCAATTAATGATTTAGAGTTAAGAACTTTGCTAGCTGCTCATTTAACAGAAGATATTTTAAATAGAGAAATAATTTTCAAAGGCATTGAGCAATCCTATTATTATGAAGGATACGAAAAGGATGAGGATTTATAATCAAAACCAAACCTGAGGAATAGAAGAAGAATTGGCTAAAAAGATTCAAGAAATCAAAAACTTCTAAACCCAATTGCTTCCCTGCATTCTTTGATAGTTTTAGCAGCACTTGCAATTGCTTTCTCTTTTCCTCTTTCAACCACCTGTTTAAGTAAGGTATTGTTGGCAGAAATTGCTTCTATCTTCTCTCTAGCTGGGGCTAAATAATTTATCAAATCTTCTGCTAAATCTTTCTTAAAGTCGCCATAGCGTATACTGCAATTAGCATAGCGCTCTTGGTAGTGCGACAACTTATCTTGACTGCTTACTAAACCCATTAAATCGAATAAGTTTTGAACCGCTGGGCTTGGTATTGTATTGGGTTCTGTTGGACCCGTATCTGTAACTGCTCTACTCATTTTTTTGCGTATAAGTTCAGGTGAATCAATAAGGTTTATGACATTATTATCCCCATCACTTTTGCTCATTTTTCCTCCACCTTGTAATCCGGGTACTTTAATTAATTCTTTACCATAATTAAAAGCATAAGGTTCAGGGAAAATTTCTTGCTGATACATTCTATTAAAGCGATTGCCAAAAGTTCTAGCCATTTCTAAGTGTTGCTCTTGGTCTTTACCTACTGGAACTTTAGTAGCTTTATGAATGATGATATCTGCTGCCATTAATACTGGATAAGTTAATAATCCAGCATTGATATTGTTAGGCTGCGTTCTGGCCTTTTCCTTAAATGAGGCTACACGCTCCAATTCTCCCATGTAGGCATGCATATTTAAGAGCATGTACAATTCTGGAATTTGTGGCAAATCACTCTGAATATATAATGTACAAGCCTCTGGGTCTAATCCGCAAGCTAAATATTCTACCAAAACCTGACGCACATTTTGGTGTAAGTCGGCTGGGTTAGGATGCGTTGTAAGGCTATGGTAATCTGCAATAAAGAAAAAGCAATGGTGCTCGTGCTGCATTTTTACAAAATTGCTCACAGCCCCTAAATAATTGCCTAAATGTAGGTTCCCCGTAGGTCTAATGCCACTAACAATAATTTCTTTTCCCATGTAATTGCAAAGAAAATAAAAGCCTATGAATTGACATCGTTTAAGTATGAATAAATGATTTTTGTAAGGAAATAAAAATTTTACATTAATTAATAAATTGAATATTAATATTTTAATACTCTTATTTAGAATTAATCTAATAATAATATTGTATCTTGTTTTGTCGCTATTAGATTTGCTACACCAATTATTTAAAAATATTCTAAATAACAAATCATGTTTAAAGTTAAGCCAATTCTGTTCGCTATTGTTGGATTTGCACTTGTATTGGGAGCGTGCAAAAAAGAAGATGAGAAGAAAACTGAAACGCCATTAACCATTGCTTCGAGTTATGATACAATTAATTATCAATCTAACATAGCGGAAATAGTGCCTAAAACGCAAGCTTTTGATGAGCTGGTAAAAGAATTGAAAAAAGGAAGAGTTAATGGGACAAAACTAGAATATGATAAGTTGATTCCATTTCTTACTAGCTATAACAATACGTACATATGGACAGATATGATTTCATATAATGTTAGCCTAATCATGGGTAATAATACTGGATGGCTAGAAAGGGCAGTTAAGGCATCAGGAAATACTTTTCATCCCGATTCTGCAAATAATGGGGTGGGCGGAACTTTTGGAGGCTATTTATTTACTGAATTAGGTTTTGAACCAGAACAAATGATTGAAAAAGATATGTTTGGTTCCTATTTATCTAAAATGGCAATTCAATTATTAGTAATAAATGAACCAACCCTAAAATCAGTTGACCAGGCGCTATATTTTATTGGGTTAACGCCACAGTTTAAAAATAGTGGAGATAGTAAACATGGAATATATGCAGATAGATATTTAGCCAATTACATAGCACGTAGAGATAAAAATGATGGTAATGGATAC
>VEQB01000551.1 GCA_018883485.1 Bacteroidota bacterium | reverse complement strand
CTTTTAAATCACCTGCATTATTTCCTTTTGCATGCTCCTTTCCAAAACTTGTATAGCCGCGTTGCCCAGCTAATCCTTCTATTTCATACTGCTTTTTAGTAGCTTCAGGTAAATCAAAAAAAGACTTACAAGCAGCATACAGTTTTTCGCTTGTTTCATAGCCTAATAAATGTCCTTTAACGGCAACAAAACCAATTTCTCTATAAGCAGCACCTAAATCGTCTACAAACTTTTGCTTTCTTTTTAAATCACCACTTAAAAAATCATTTAAATCAATTGAAGGTATCATATTTTTGGATTTTAATTATATGTTTTTTTCTTTTTCTCAAATAGTTCTTCAAATTCGTCAAACTCTTTACGATAATATAAACCAAAACCCGAAGTAACTACATTTCGATTATAAATTGCTTCAAAACCACTTTTATTGAAAACTTTTACTTTGGTAGGCTTGGTTTTATTTAATTGATATGTTGCACTAAAATTTGATTGGGTATTGTCTAATGCAACACTAGTTTGTAATTCTAATCTATTATCTAGGAAACGCTTAGAGGCAGATAAAACGTAGGTTCTGCCTCTTGCTGGATCACTTGCGGTTATCACATCCATGCTCACATCCAAATTAGGAATAGCCTTACCAATAAGGCCTGCCGCTTGTCTGCTAATCAAATCAGATATAGTTTGATTGCCAATATTAGAACTACTGCTATTACTTGAATTGTTTATAGGTACAAAACTTCCAGAAATTAATAAGAATAGCATTTGTTGATTCATGAGCTCTGGCTCACGCCTAAAAGTTGCCAATACAGCATTTAACTCAGATGCAGAAGATCCTGCAATATTACTTTGCAAGTCGGGGAAATTTAGGTCAAAACCAATTTCTGGCTTTTCAACAATGCCTTTTATATTTATAATACATTCTACCGGAACACGCACATTAGGATCTGGAGCCGTTTCCATATTTACTATGGTATTTATGGCTGTTTTTAATTTATAAACACCTGTTATATTTAATCTACCAGTTAAAGGATCGCCAGTCCAAACTAATGAGCTACCCGGTTTTAAATCAAATTTCTTTGCAACTAGGTTTAATGCACTAAACCTATAATCACCCTCTGTTAAATCATAATTACCTGCCATTGTAAAGTTACCATCTGGTAAATATTGCATTTTTATTTTACCATTTCCCTTGGCTCTAATTTTATCATCAGATTGCTGATTAAAAATAACCTGTAATTCAGAATTAGGATTTAAACTAATATCCATATTTACGCCCACACCAAACTCTTTTCCTTTGCCTCTGCCCATAAAAGATTGAGTTGTGTCGTAACTCACAAAATGAATATAAGACTCCCCTGTTTCTGTGCTTGCACCAAATGGGTTTATCATCACTTTAGTACCTTTCTCTGCTAAGGCTTTTATATCCATTGTAATGCCTTCGTTATTCCCCTTAATGCCAAAGCTACCCGTAGCATAAGCACTGCCATAAAAAAGTTCATTGTCTTTTGAGGTGGTGTTTAATACTTGGAGGTTCTTAAATTGATCAATCTTTACTAAGTAACTTAGGTTTGAAAAGTTTTGGTGCTTAATATATCCATT
>VEQB01000123.1 GCA_018883485.1 Bacteroidota bacterium | reverse complement strand
CATGTGTATACCCAACACAGCTAGCATCGAAAAATTGGTAGGTGCAGCATCTGATTCTAAGTATTCTTTGGTGTTCGAAACCAATATGGGTTCACTACTATCTTTGGAATTGTTTTGAACCAACGAGCTAATTTCTTTGCCTTGCGCTGGCGAATTTTCCTGGTTTGTTTCGGGGCTTAGGATAGGTTGAGGATTTGAAGGTAAGAAATTACTAATAGCAGGATCTTCTTCTTTTTTTGATAGCAAAATTGCATTGCTATTTTTTGGATTTTCCGAAGTTTGGGTAGAAATAATTGGTTCAACAGGCGGCAAGCTAGAATTACCTGAACCTCCATTTTTTCGCTTTGGGCTAACAAGCATGGATGGTTCAGGCGTTTTGGTTTCTTTACTATTTTGTGCCGTAAGTTTGTTCTGTAGAATTGGTTCAACTTGTAAGTCAGTTGCAACTTTGGATGGCAGTTGTTTTATAAGTTCTGCTTTTGTTTGGCTATTTGTACCATTATTGGATGTCGAACTAGGTTCAATACGCTCCCCTAATTTTTGCGCAATATTGGAAGTAGGCAAGGTAGGTGAGGTTTTGTAGTAATTGTATCCAACCAACGTAAATGCCAATGCAAGAATGCTGGCATACCAAATCCATCCAAAACGGCGTTTATTTTCTGGTAATTGACTTTCCACTTTATCCCAAGTTTCTTGGGTAGGTTCAACGGTAAAGTTCGCAAGTTTTTCTTGGAGTTTGGGTTCAAAGGTATCGGTACCCATGTTTTGGGCAATCTTATCCCAAAGGGCATCTGAAGGTTTGAACTCCATCCCGTCTATGTTTTCTCTCAACTTCTGCTCAAAACTATTTTGCTTCTTCAAAGGGTTCATTCATTATTTGATAATGCTTAGCCAATAAGGCTTGCATATTTTGTTTGGCTCTAGAATATTGCGATTTAGAGGTGCCAATTGCGATATTTAACTTTTCTGCAATTTCTTTATGGGTGTACCCTTCAATGGCATACAAGTTAAAGATGGCGCGGTAACCTTCTGGTAAATGCTGAATTAACGCTACAATTTCTTTGGCACTAATTTTTTCAATTAATTCGTCGTTAAAGGGTGCATCGTAATATTCTTGGTCTAGGTCTTCTTGGAACTTGCGACTACGATGTTTGTAGTGATTGATGGCATTGTACACCATAATTCTCCTTACCCAACCTTCAAAGCTACCTTCATTTTTAAATTTTGAAATGCCTTGAAAAACTTTCAAAAAACCCTCTTGTAGCATGTCTTCTGCTTCTGCTCTATCTTTGGCATAGCGCATACAAACCCCAAGCATTTTGCTTGCAAAGCCTTCATATAGTGCTTTTTGTGAAGCTCTATTGCCTTCAATGCATCCTTTAATGATATCGGGTTCGTTTTTCAACATTTTTGTTTCGCTATTGTGTAGTCAGTTTTTACCTCTTTTAGGGTTGTATCTCTGCCACTAATATACAGGTTTTTTAAACTGCTTGTCAATTTTTCGCCTCTTTTCTGAAAAACTGTCAGCATTCTTTGCTTGGCATAGCTTTGGCAACAGAACGAGTACATTTCAAATCACAAATTAAACTATATTATATGTCAGTAAATTTAAAACCCATTGCAGGCACTCAAAACCGAGTAGTGGTTGAGCCTGCACCAGCAGAAGAAAAAACAGCCTCAGGTATTATTATTCCTGATACTGCAAAAGAGAAGCCCCAAAGAGGAACAGTAATTTCTGTAAGTGAAGTAGACGAAAAAGGCAACAAGCCTGCGGTTAAGGCTGGCGATATTGTACTTTATGGCAAATATGCTGGTACCGAAATCAGCGTTGAAGGAAAAGATTTGTTAATTATGCGCGAGAGCGACATTTTCGCTACCATTTAATTCTATTTTATTAGAAACTAATTATTAATTATTATGACAAAGAAAATTTCATACAGTGTAGATGCACGTGATGGTTTAAAACGCGGTGTTGATGCTTTAGCCAATGCGGTTAAAGTTACCTTAGGTCCAAAAGGACGTAATGTAGTTATCGACAAAAAATTTGGTTCACCTTCTGTTACTAAGGATGGTGTTTCTGTGGCTAAAGAAATTGAATTAAAAGACCCAATTGAAAACATGGGTGCACAAATGGTAAAAGAGGTGGCTTCTAAAACTGCTGATTTAGCAGGTGATGGAACCACAACTGCTACTGTTTTGGCACAAGCTATTGTGAATGCAGGTTTAAAGAACGTTGCTGCTGGTGCAAATCCAATGGATTTAAAGCGTGGCATCGATAAAGCGGTTGAATCGGTTATTGAGAACTTAAAAACCCAATCACAGCAAGTTGGAGATGATAACAAAAAGATTCAGCAAGTAGCTACTATTTCTGCTAATAACGACGAAGTGATTGGAAAGTTAATAGCAGATGCAATGGCAAAAGTTGGTAAAGAAGGTGTAATTACGGTTGAAGAAGCAAAAGGTACAGAAACCGAAGTAAAAACTGTAGAAGGTATGCAGTTTGATAGAGGTTACCTTTCTCCATACTTTGTTACCAATGCAGATAAAATGGAAGTGGAAATGGATGCGCCTTATATCTTAATCTATGATAAGAAGGTTAGCAACATGAAAGAATTACTTCCAGTTTTAGAGAAAGTAGTTCAATCTGGTAAGCCATTGTTAATTATTGCCGAAGACGTAGAAGGAGAAGCTTTAGCAACTTTAGTGGTAAATAAGATTCGTGGCTCATTAAAAATTGCTGCTGTTAAAGCCCCAGGTTTTGGAGACCGCAGAAAAGCTATGTTAGAAGATATTGCTATCTTAACTGGCGGAACTGTAATTAGCGAAGAGCGTGGTTATAAATTAGAGAATGTAGACCTTACTTATTTAGGTAGAGCAGAGAAAGTTTCTATAGATAAAGACAACACTACAATTATCAATGGTGCTGGAACTAAAGAAGAAATTACTGCCCGTGTAAATCAGATTAAAGCACAAATAGAGTCTACAACTTCAGATTACGATCGTGAGAAGTTGCAAGAGCGTTTGGCTAAATTGGCGGGTGGTGTTGCTGTATTGTACATTGGTGCGGCTACCGAAGTTGAAATGAAAGAAAAGAAAGACCGTGTTGACGATGCTTTGCATGCTACACGCGCTGCTGTTGAAGAAGGTATAGTTGCTGGTGGTGGTGTTGCTTACATCCGTTCGATTGAAGCTTTAGAGAAATTAAAAGGCTTAAATGAAGATGAAACAACAGGTATTGCCATCATCAAGCGTGCTTTAGAAGAACCATTGCGTCAGATTGTTGCCAATGCTGGTGGTGAAGGTTCTGTAGTAGTAAACAAAGTACGCGAGGGAAAAGCAGATTTTGGTTACAATGCGCGCACAGAGCAATATGAAAACCTAATTGCGGCTGGTGTAATTGATCCAACCAAAGTGAGTCGTGTTGCCCTACAAAATGCAGCCTCTGTAGCTGCCATGATTCTAACAACTGAGTGTATTTTAGCAGAAGAAAAAGAAGCTAATCCAGCGCCAATGCCAGGTGGAATGCCAGGTGGTATGGGAATGGATTACTAAGAAGAAGGCTTCTGGCAACTGGCTTCTAGCTACTAGCGAGAATTCAAAAAGATATAAATCCCGAGGCTTGCGCCTTGGGATTTTTTTTTGTAATATTCTGAAGCCGATTTCGTTTTTATTGCTTATTTTGGTGGTATGAAAAAAATTGGAGTAAGTTTAATTTTTGTTTTTTTATGCTTGGGTAGTTTTGCCCAATATTTCCCACTTGATAGAACGGTTTATGGAAGGTTGTATAAAGGGATAAAGCCAAGTAAAGCATTTAAGGTACAAACAGAAATTGATTCTACTTTTAACAAAAAAGGAAAGTTTTTAGATCGTGAGTTAAAGCAATATAATTTTTATGGAAATATGTTGTTTAGGGAGTGGGATAAGGGTAGAAAGAAAACCTATTATGAGATTTATAGAGATTCTATTTATAAGTCTGCTTATACATTACATAAAGGGGATACTGGAGGTTTTTGGTGCTATTCTTTTGTTGAGAATGGGAGTCCAATTTGCTACCAATATGGGCATAAAAAGGCAAAGAATATTCGTTTAACAGATTCAACTATTTATGATGCAAAGGGTAGGAGGCAGAAAGTGATGAGTTATGGTAGAAAAAATAAGTTAACAGGATATTCAACTTACTCTTACAATGATTCTGGCTCAATTGCCGAATACAGAAATTACGATAAAAATGCTAAGTTAAAAATAATTTATTCTTACTCCTGCAATTCGAAAGGTGAAGCGCTAAAGGAAGTAAAACAAACCAATTATTGCAAGAGTGAAGGGGTGCATCAAGATGGAAGATTCTATGAAGTTATTGAAACTAGAAATGAGAAAGGGAAATTGAGAAGGCAAATTTATACCTATAGCAAAGACAGTTTGTTGTTAGAATATGAATATACTTCTGTGGATGGAAAACCAAGGGGTAAGAGCGTTTACAAGTACACTTCAAATGGTTTTATAAGTGCTTTTGCCAATTACAATGCTAAGGGTAAATTAAACTATACTTATGAATATGATGTAAATGAAAGAGGCTATAGAATTGCCTGGCGCCAATATAATAGGAAAGGTAAATTGTTATCGGTTGAAAGAAGCCATTATACCTGGTATAATTAGTTTATGAAAAGGATCTTTTTTGCAGCAGTCGCGCTCATTGGTATTGCTTATATTTTCCTTTACCTCACTGGAAATAAGCATGTGCCTACAGCCCTTTATAAAACCATCTTACATGGTAAATTAGGGCCAGATATTAACGAATTAAATGATTTTGCCACAAATAGAATCATTAAAGCAGAAGGGCAAGCTTGGCCTGTTTCAGTACACTATAATTTAATGGTTGGTTCAAGCAGTGCTTTACAGAAATTAAAGGAGTTAGAAACAACTGCTTTCTTGGTAATTAAAGACGATAGTTTATTGTACGAATGGTATGATTTGGGGTATGATAAAGAAACCCTAAGTAATAGTTTTTCTATGGCTAAAAGTTTTACGGCTGCCCTCATTGGTTGTGCTTTAAAAGACGGTTTGATCCAAAGCTTGGATGAGCCTATTGGCAAGTATATAGAAGCTTATGCTGTTGCGCCTTATGATAAGATTACCATAAGGCATGCTTTAATGATGAGCAGTGGATTGGACTTTAAAGAAAGTTATGGAAGTTTGTTTGCTTGGCCTGCCAAAGCATATTATGGAGATGATGTAAATGCTACTATTATTGGCCCAGAAAAAATTGCTGAGCCAGGCACTGTTTATGCTTACAAGGGTGGGGATTCTCAACTCTTAGGTATGGTAATTAAAAAGGTTACGGGCATGGCTGTAGCAGAATATGCCGCCAAGCGTTTATGGACAAAGATAGGGGCAGAATCTGATGCATTTTGGAGTTTAGATAAAGAAGGTGGAATGGAAAAAGTAAGTTGCTGTTATTATGCAACTGCTAGAGATTTTGCCAGATTTGGAAAATTGTATTTGCAGTATGGTAAATGGGATAATGAGCAAATTATTGATAGCAGCTTTATTGCTCAAAGC
Source organism: Bacteroidota bacterium (assembly GCA_018883485.1). Classification (GTDB taxonomy): domain Bacteria; phylum Bacteroidota; class Bacteroidia; order UKL13-3; family UKL13-3; genus B1. The sequence goes on along the minus strand of VEQB01000123.1, from coordinate 1,259 downwards.
CTTTTGCCTGGCGCTCCTAAGAAAGAAAATGGAGAGCCTAATTTGGAGTATGGTTATCAATGGTGGTTGTTAGCACATAAGGGGCAAAAAGTTTTTTATGCGCGGGGGATTAAAGGTCAATATATATTTGTTGTTCCTCAGACAAAAACAATTATTGTTAGATTAGGCCATAAAAGGGCAGAAAAAAAGGGAGACGAACTCCCTTCAGATATTTTTGATTGGCTTAACCTCGCCCAAGACCTATAGCCAAAACTTAAAACTTAATCCCTCACATCCACTAAATATTCTACATTTTCTGGAGACGGCCCCGATATTTTTATGAGGCCTTTTTTGTTCTTTCTAGTAACAATAACTAAGCCTTCTTTATTGGTTCCTATATAGTCGTAAATTGGATCGAGTAGGATTTCACCTTGTTCATTAATAAGTCCTAATAAGCCAACATTTTCTACGCGCGCAATGCCTTTTTCAAAGGGTAGGATATTGTCGAATTCTGGTTTAATTACTTCTTCACCCTGCATATCTATGAAACCCATTTTGCCACCTCGGATTACTTTGGCGCGACCATTTTTAAAAGGATAAATGACATCATAACCTTTAAGCATTTTACCTCCTACACGCTTTTGCGCAAACAACTCTGGAGAGTAAAAAAAGAGTATGGCAATAATTAATAATACGATTCTCATTGGTGGCGAAAATAAAGCTTTTGTAGCAAAAACAAAGGTCGTGCCAATTTAATGTTATTTTTACTTGCACTACACCTTCACATATCCTATTTTTAAAAAAAATTTAAATGAAGTTGTTTAGAAAAAGCGCAGGATATGCCTTAATTGTGCGAGGCTTGTTATTTATGTTGTTTGGATTTTTGGTGTTGTTTATGGAGTCGAAAACTATTTACGGTCCTATGAATTTTTTAGGCATCATTTTGTTAGGTTCTGGCGGACTTTATTTTGTGGTTTCGATTTTGCTTAGGAAATCTAACAAAGCTTGGATTTTTGGATTGTTATGGGGTTTGATAGATTTGGTAACCGGCGGATATGTGATGTTAAATGTTTCGCGTGCCACAGATATCTTTACTGATATTATTGGGGTATTTGCGATTGTGATGGGAATTTCAATTTTTATCACTTCCTTTTTTATCAAGGCTTATAAAATATTTTTGTATATTAATGCCATTGTTTCAGGAGCTTTTGGGTTCATTATTCTAACCAATCCAACCATTGGAAGATTCGATTTTATGATTGGCTTGTATGGTCTTTTGT
>VEQB01000550.1 GCA_018883485.1 Bacteroidota bacterium | reverse complement strand
ATGGTAGCACACTCTATTTTAGCTCAGACATGCCCGGTAGCATTGGTGGTAAAGATATTTGGATGGTTACTAAAAGTGGCCGTGGTAAAACTTGGGGCGACCCAGTAAATCTTGGCCCTGTTATTAATACAGAAGACGACGAAATGTTCCCAACCATTACAGATGATGGTACCTTATATTTTGCTTCTAATGGGCACGTTGGTTTAGGAGGTACAGATATCTTTATGGCAAAAGGAGATGCAACAGATTGGGGCAATCCAGTGAATATGAAATCTCCTATTAACTCTAATGGCGATGATTTTGCCATCATTTTTGGCAAGGATAAAGAAAGTGGCTACTTTAGCAGTAACCGCGACGGCGGAAAAGGACAAGATGATATTTACCGTTTCCACATGAACCCATTGGTATTTACACTAAGCGGTGTAGTTAGAAATGGTAAAACAAAAGAAGTAATGCCTAATGCAACTATAACTATTACCAATAGCACAGATACAGGTAAAATAACACTAAAAACAGATGCTGTAGGTTCATATAAAATTGTATTGAAGTCTAAAACTGATTATGAGCTTTTTGCCTCTAGAAACATGTTCTATGATAGTAAAATGGAAGAAAAAACTACCAAAGGCTTAGAGCAATCTGCAGATTTAATACAAGATTTTGAATTGAATACACTGGGCTTAGAAACTTTTACTTTACGTGGAATCTTATATGATCTTGACAAAGCAAATATTCGTCCGGATGCGGCTAAAGTATTAGACTCATTAATCTTAGTATTAAACAAATACCCAACCTTAAAAATTGAATTAGGTTCGCATACAGACTGTAGAGCAGATTCCCTTTATAATATTGGCTTATCGCAACGCCGTGCCGACTCTGCCGTTGCTTACTTAGTAAGAAATGGTATAGATACCGCACGTTTGGTTTCGAGGGGTTATGGTGAAAACCAAAAAGATGAGCAAGCTGCACATTGTAATTGCGAAGGACCAGATGAAAGAGCACAAGGCTTAAAATGTTCTGAGGCCGAGCATCAGTTAAATCGTAGAACTACAGTAAAAGTATTAGATATCAATTGGGAGAAACCAAAACCTGCGCCAGTAGCACCACCTGCTAATACTAAACCAGCAGGCAGACCTACCGGAAGACCTGCACCAGCGCAACCGGCCAAACCAACACCAGGTGTACGAACACAACCAAGGGGCTAAAAAAATTGACATTTAAAGGGGCGCTCTGGTGCCCCTTTTTATTTAGAAAAACCTATTAAATAACTAATTGTTTGTAAACCATGCGTAAGGCTTTATTCTTTATTTGGCTTCTTTCGATTTGTATACCTACAATCGTTATTTGTCAGACTAGCCAAACACCCGCCTACCAAATAGAATTAGACAAGGCCGAATTAGCCTACCTCTCTAAAAAGTATAATACGGCTGCACAATTGTACCAGAAGGTTTACCCTAAAGTAAAAGACGAAGAAACCAAACAAAAGGTATTGTTTAAAATTGCCGATAGCTACAGAAATAGCAATAACTTTAAGCAAGCCCTAAAATGGTATGAAGAAGTTTTAAATAGCAAGTACCCAGACCCTGCAATACTATATAGTTA
>VEQB01000122.1 GCA_018883485.1 Bacteroidota bacterium | reverse complement strand
CGATATAGGCTCGGTAGATGGAGTGATGTTTGAAGCATGGAAAGGATATATTAGCAGAGGAGTTGGGGTTGATCCAACCTTACTTGTAACTATTAAGAAAGATAATTATGTTCTGTATCCCGGTTACTTTCCTGAAGCCTGCCCAAAAGGAGAAACCTACGATATAATTACCCTTTTAGCCGTTTTGGAGCACATTCCCACACAACAACAAGAGCAATTAGCACTAAGTTGCTATAACTACTTAAAACCAAATGGAAGGGTAATTATTACTGTTCCATCGCCACAAGTTGATATCATCCTCGATATCCTAACCAAATTAAGATTGATAGACGGTATGAGTTTAGAAGAACATTTTGGTTTTGAACCTAAGGATACACCTCGCATTTTTTCAAACCCTAGGTTTAAATTAATAACACATACTAGTTTCCAACTTGGGCTTAATAATTTATTTGTCTTTGAACGTATTGGATAATTATGGAACAAAATATTTTATCAGATAACAAAATCTCCCTTTGCATAGATGCTCGAAAAGCTAATGTGGCCTTTGTTGAACAACTCAATCAATTTCTGAGTAAAACCAAGCAAGAGGTAGAAATCTTTTGTGTAGGTTACAATGGCACATCCCCGCATGCTAAATTAAAATATATGCCATGGCAGGAGCATAAAACACTAGCGCAAAATTTTAATGAAGCATTGGTTCAAGCCTCAGGCGGGCTCAGCCTTCTGGTTTTCCATACTAATTTTCAGGCAGGTAGTTTGCTACAACATATTAGTTCCCATAAAAAAGCCCTTAACCAAGAAAAAATAAGTATTGGTTCGGCAAGTTTGCAAGCCCAAAGTGGTAAAACAAAATTGCCTATCGCAACAAGATTGTTTAATAGTATCACGCGTATTTTTACACCTATCACTGGATCAGACTGCCTTAGCGGGGTGGTAGCAGCCAAAACAAAATGGTTAAGTGGTGTATTGCTAAATCAATTAATAGCAGCCAACTCCTATGCACAATTCTTGAGCCTATGCAACGCCTATAAAATAAGCAAACAAGAATTTGGTTTGAACCTAGGTGAAACCAAAACTTCATTGCCATGGATGAACCTATTGACTCAAATTTTTTCATTAAGATGGAACTATTTTGTTAAAGATGCAGCCTTGCAAATGAAAAGTGGAACTTATAATTATGCAGATGGCAATCATCCAATTTATCGAATGCTTTTCTTTGCTACTTTTCTCCTTATCAGTTTTGCCATGCCATATTTATCGAAAGATTTTGGCAGCACCTGGGATGAGAAAGCGCATAACGATTATTCGCAATTGGCTTATCGCTACCTTACTACATTTGGCGAAGATACAGCAGCCCTTGCAGAACCAGCCAATGGAGGCGAGTATATAAGACAAGCTTACCGTTTCTATGGAGAACAATTAAATACTGTTGCTGCATTTGCCTATAACAGTTTTGGCACTGGCGTTTACGAAACAAGGCACTTTATTAATAGTTTATACGGCCTCCTCGGAATTATTTTTACAGCGCTTATTGCATTCGAATTAGCGGGCTGGAGAGCGGGTTTAATTGCTATGTTGTTTATGTTCTTTAATCCCGGTTGGATGGGTCATAGTATGAATAACCCTACAGATATCCCCTTTGCAACAGGTTTTGCCTTTGCTGGATATTTTATGCTAAAGGTATTAAGAACACTACCGTCACCTCTTTATAGAAATTTATTATGGCTTGCAGTTGGTATTGGAATTGGACTTGCTTCTAGGGTTGGAGCGCTTTTATTATTAGCCTATTTTGGGCTCTTTTTAGGTATAAACTGGCTACATTGGTTCAGACAAAAAGATAGTAAAGCTGGTAAGTTGATTATTCCTTACGCTAAGCTGTTTTTGGTGGTTGGCGTTATTGGTTATGTGGTTGGAATTTTAATTTGGCCCTATGCCTTAGACAATCCGTTTTCGCACCCCATGGAAGCATTTAAAAAGGCCTCAGAAAACGCCTTCTATACCAACAACGTAGAATTGTTTGAAGGCAAAAGAATGTATATGATTACAAGCGCCCCTTGGTATTATGTGTTTAAATTTTTAGGCATGGGAAATCCTTTATACCTAATTGTTGGTGTAATTTTAAGTATTGCTCTTTTTATACCGCTTAGAAAGAAGATTGGAATAGGAACTTATACCATGCTTATGTTTATGCTATTCTTTCCCATCTTATATGCAGAATACAGCAATCTTAATTACTATAATGGTTGGAGACATTACTTATTTATTCTCCCATTTGCCATTGGTTTAGCAGCAAGTAGCTGGGATTATTTATTAGGACTAAAGAAGCCCATAGGGCTTAGCTTTGGTGTTTTGTTAGCCATTCTTTTTGGCAAGCCGGCCCTATGGATTGTTCAAAATCATCCCAATCAATATGTTTATTTTAATGAGCTAGTAGGTGGTCTTAAAGGAGCTTATGGAGAATTTGAAACAGATTATTATTCTAACTCGTGCAGAGAAGCTGCAGAATGGATTGCAAAACAACATCCAAAAGATACTTTAATTGTAGGCATTAATAACGAAACCACCACAGCTTCGTATTGGGCACATCAGATTAATCCAAATTTAAATTTTGTTTGGACAAGAGAAATGGAAGAACAAAAACAGCCTTGGGATTATCTTATTCTAACCACAAGAACTTTTTCTAAAAACGAACTTCAAAACGGGTCGTTTCCGCCTGCTGGAACCGTATATGTTGTTGAAGCAGAGGGCATACCTTTAGCTGCAGTAATAAAGCGCGAAAATTGGAATATGCCGCTAGGGTACAATGCTTTAGATAAAATGAATTTTGACTCTGCCATATTTTATTTTGAGGAAGCGGTTAGGTATTCTCCTAAAGACGAAGAATCTTGGCGTATGTTAGGTTTTGCCTTACTTAATAAACCTACAAGACTAGATAGTGCAGAAAAAATGCTATTGAAATCCATTGAGATTTATCCTGAAAACTTTACAGCATACAGCAATTTAGGATTGGTTTATTTCAATAAAAAAGAGTTTCAAAAGGCAGCAGAAACATTTAAAAAGAGCACAGATTTAAAAGAGAACGTGGTAGAAAGCTGGTATTATGCTGCTTTGGCTTATCTTAATATGAACGATTATACCAATGGTATAAATTGTTTAGAAATGGCAAAGAAACACAGCAGTACCATTCCAGAAGTTTATTACTATTTGGCTAAGGCTTATATGACTACAAATAACCTAGATAAAGCCTCAGAGAATTACCAATATGCATTAGGCATAAATCAAAATTTTGTGCAAGCCTGGGGAGAGTTAGCACAGGTTTTTCAAAAGCAAGGTAACAACGCTGCTGCAGAAGAATGCCTGAAAAGGTATAGGGCTTTAGGTGGCCAATAACGTGTTATTCACAGTGGTTTTTTAACTTGTCTATTTTTTACGTATAAGCTGTAAACGTTAATTTTATTGATGTTTACAGTAATTTAATGTTCACTTTTACAATTAGAATAGCGTAATCCACCAATACGTATCTTAAGACCGCAGTAAAGTCATTACAAAAAGCCTTTAGTTTCGTTGTAATGATTCTGATTAATAAATACGAACCAAGCTTATCTATTGATGATGTTTTGCTAAATTGTGCAGAGAAATGCGATGAGTTAAGCAAAATATTTGAATTCATAGATCTACCAATATCAATTAGGAATATTGAACAAGTAAATAGTAGCATCCTACGAAACTACTATGCCAATGCCTTAGACAATAATCTGCTTGAAATAAAGACAGTAAAATATATAATTAATAAAAACCTAAGGCCGTCAAATATTGCAGAGCGTAACATTGAACAATTTAGCAAAGCAGAAATTTTCTTAAATCAAAATTTACAAGAGCCCATTAGCTTAGCGCTATTATACGAACTCAAAAATATTCTAATTGAAGAGCTCTATAAAACCACTTCAGAAATAAATTTATTTTCTAAAGAGCAAGCAAGAATAGCAGAAAAGTTAAATCTTGAAACAGAATTAGAACTTGAAGGCTTGTTTGAGTTTTTAAATACTGATTTGGAGTTTCATCCAATAGTACAATCTTGGATGTTACATTTTAAACTTGTTTCGCTCCCATTATTTAGCGAAGCCTCAAGTAAGTTTGCTTGTTTACTGCAGCGCTTTTGGTTGGGTAAAAAAAATATGGATATGGAGGGTCTTATTAGCCTAGAGCACGAGCTATACCTTAATAAACAAGAATATCAAGAAATCATTAATAGCGCCATTAAAGGTGATGAGAATGTTTTAGACCATCAAATACGATTTGGAATAAATCTCCACTTAACACAGCTTAACCGCTTAAAAGAATTATTCCAATCTTACTTTAGAAAACAAGTAGATTTTGAAAAGTTAAATCCACGTCAGAAAAACATCATGAACTATGTTTTTGAACGCGGATATAAACTAAAAGAAATAGATGAAACAATTCTGAATAAGAGACAAAAATTAATTATGTACATTGTACAGCACCGTGGTTTTATCTCAACCAAAGAACTTGTTAATGAATTTGATTGTAACAGAAAAACAATACAACGGGATTTTCAACTACTAATGGATCTCGGATTTGTAAAATCTATAGGCGCAGGGGCTGGACTAAAATATTGCGTGAACCTTCATGAAAAAGGAAATCCGCAATTGGAAAGATACCAAGCGGATTTCGTTAATACATTAAACCAACAAAACGAAGAAACTAATTTGACGAAATTATAACTCGTCTTCGTTATAGAAATAATCTTCGTTAGTTGGATAATCTGGCCAGATTTCATCAATAGTTTCAAAAGGCTCACCATCATCTTCTAACTCCTGCAAATTTTCTATAACCTCTAGAGGTGCTCCGGAACGAATGGCATAATCAATTAATTCATCCTTAGTTGCAGGCCATGGTGCGTCATCTAAATAAGATGCTAATTCGAGGGTCCAATACATATATATTTTTATTAATTAACGCGAATTTATAAAAAGCCTTCACTTGTACATAAAGTTTTTAATAAACTTTATTAATAAGTTAAAACTAATTGATTTTGAGAGAGTTCTTAATGGCCTCTCTAGCTGGTTTACCTGTTGAGGTTAGTGAAAATGGAAATAATTGAATGCACTTCTTTGGAACTTGGTATTTATGCATTTCACTTTTTAGGTAGGTTTGTAGCTCCTCAAACAATTTAGGGTGCCATAATTTCTCTGTAATTAGAACCACTTCCTCACCTAATTTAGCATCTTGTTTTCCTCCCACAATAAACAAGCCTAAGGCTAAATTATTAGATTCAATTTGCCACTTCTCAATACTCTTTTCTATAACTTCGGGTACAACTTTTATACCTCCAGAATTAATCAAGAAATCGATACGTCCCAATACTTTAAAACTTCCATCGGCCTCCATTTCTGCAACATCGTGGGTTATTATTTCAGTATTTAAGAAAGGAACCTTAACACAAATACACTGCGCTTCATTTAATCGAATTTGATAATTTTTTAAGGCTAAATACCCCCGCTTATCTGTAACCTTTTTAAGGGCCACATGACTCAAGGTTTCAGTCATACCATAGGTACTATATACCGCATTGGTACATGCTTCTAATTTTTGCATAGCAAGCGCTGGTATTGCTGCACCTCCAATCAAAACCTTACGAATTCTGTTAAATTTAGTGCTATCAAAACTAGGATGCAACAGTTGAAGTGGTGCAAAAGAGGCAAATGTAAAAGGGTGTTCCTTAGGAATGCTTTCCCACAAATTTGAGGCTGGCTCTATCACGGATATTTCACAATCAAGTACCAATGCTCTAATAAGCATCATTGCACCGCCAACAAAGCTAGGATCAATACATAATAAAATATGCTCCTTAGGGTTTAAATTTAAGGCTTCTATGGTGGCATTTGCACTCCAAATAAGTTGCGCTTTGGTAAACCAAATAGGCTTGGGTTGGCCCGTGGTGCCTGAAGTATAAAACAAAAAATTTTCGTTACTATTCCAATTATCAAGTAACGAAAATACTTTTTGTAATATTTGAGGTTGGCCAATAGTATGTAGTTGAAAGGCCATCTTTTAAAAAAGGAGTTTTTACTGCTGAATTAAAAGCTTTCTAGTTAATGACACTTCACCTAGTTCTATTTGCATAAAATATACACCATTCTTTAATTCAGGCAAACTTAGGTCCTCCTCAAAACTATTTGAAGCATAATTTCTGTGGTATAATTCTGATACTTTTTTTCCTGTGATATCAATCAAATTAATTTGAATGGTACCAGCTTTTTTAGGTTCAAACGAAACATGCAAGGTTCTAGAAACTGCAGGGTTTGGGTAAAAACTCAATTTAGTAATTTGCGCATTTTCATTAATGCCATTAGCCAATTTCTCACTAACCGAGTACTTAGTTTTACGCACTAAATTTCTATTATTTGCAAAGGCGCCATAAAAATCTACAATTCCTTTTCCAGCAGCTGGGGCAACCCAGGTAAATGTCCACACAGCAGAGGCTCCCCCTTTAGCCGAAGTATGTGTGATATATTTGTTGCCAACCTTTTGGTTACCGGCTCCCGCTGTAATGCTGCCTAACAAAGTTCCATCCGTTTTCTGAGGGCTCACAATAAAGCCTTTATTGCCACTTTGGTCAACAGTTACCGTTATGGTATAAGAAGCTCCAGGTGTATATCCTTCTGAAGGTACATCACTTGAAAGTATTCCGGTTACATCGGTAGGCCCACCAGAATGACAACCGCCCTGGGCACAAGTCTTACCGCCATCTCCAGGAGAACCCGTTCTGCCATCGGAAGGCGCTCCGTCTGGGTAAGATTGCAATGAATTG
>VEQB01000121.1 GCA_018883485.1 Bacteroidota bacterium | reverse complement strand
ATATAGTCATGAGCCAATTTTAAGGCTTCAACCATATCGGCCTCTGAAGCATTGGTCATTTCTCCTTCCACCATATTCAATTCATTGGCAGTACCCGAAACAATTAAATCGATATCACTTTTCTCCAACTGGTCCTTATAAGGGTTAATGATAAATTTACCATCTACACGAGCTACCCTCACTTCAGATATTGGACCTGCAAATGGAATATCTGTAATGCAAATAGCTGCAGAAGCTGCTAAACCTACCAATGCATCTGGTAAAATATTCTTATCAGAAGAGATAAGCGTTAAAGCCACTTGGGTATCTGCATGGTAATTTTCTGGGAAAAGCGGACGCAAAGCACGGTCTACTATACGGCTAATCAATACTTCATAATCACTTAATTTTGCTTCGCGCTTGTGAAAGCTTCCTGGGATACGCCCAACAGCTGCAAATTTTTCTTGGTAATCAACGGTAAGAGGCATAAAATCTACATCCTCTTTTGCCTCTTTGGCACAAACTACGGTGGCCAAAATCATGGTATCACCTTGTTTTACTACTACGGCCCCATCGGCCTGACGAGCCAAACGCCCGGTTTCGATGGAAATCTCTTTTCCACCTGTTTCAAATCTTTTAATTGTTGCTTGTGACATATTGTTTGTCTCTGTTTTTTCTCGAAATATAAAAATAAAAGGGCAGCACCGTTTGGCCTGCCCCTTTTTTAATAAAATTTTGCATTCAAATTCGCCAAGGCGAGCTTGAAGATTATTTACGTAAACCTAATTCTTTAATGATATCCCTGTAACGAAAAACGTCTTTACGCTCTAGGTAATTCAATAATGAACGTCTTTTTCCAACTAATTTTACAAGACTTAATTCAGCAGAATGGTCTTGCTTGTTAGCTTTTAAATGTTCCGTAATGTGGTTGATCCTCTCTGTAAACAGAGCGATCTGACTCTCAGCAGAACCAGTGTCGGTTTTCGACTTGGCTCTACCGTGCGATTCGAAGATTTCTTGTTTCTTCTCGGTAGTCAAATGCATGATGTATAGTATTTAATTGTTTTAAGAGGTGCAAAAGTATAAGAAAAAATTAAATTTCCATGCATTGCTCTCACTTTTTGGAAACAGATTTGGCAATTTTGCTTATAAAATCACAATTTTAGGTCGGTTCAAAACGATTGCGCTTGGCTATTTTTAATAAAATAACCAAATGCCTTGGCCAAATTAAGCACCTCACCAAAAATTTTAAAACTCAATTTTGGGTCGCCATGATCCAACAAATTCGACAATTCTAAATGGGTTATTCCTTTATTTTCTTGCAGCAAAGTATGCAGCAAAAGAGATTGTGAAGAAGGAATTACATTATCATCTATGCCATGAATAATGGTTACAGGGCAGGTAATTTTATGCGCATGTTTAGCTAGGTCTAGCCTATCCTTCCAAATTGCAAAATCTGGAATTTTTGTCCAAGCACGCATAATTAACTCTTCCCTAAATGCCGTATTGAACCTAAGCTTCTGATACAATTCGAGGGTTTCTTTATCTGATTTTGCTAACAACTCTGGCAATACCGGTACTTGTCTTTTTAATCCATTGTCTTCTAAGGCGGTTTGAACCAAGGCCTCTAATTGTTGGTGATCTCCCAATTCAAATTTTAGGAAATTTTTCATGAGAATATGCATCCCATAATCATCCATATTTTTTTCATTGCTTAAGGCATAGTGAATGGTAGTTTCAAAATCTGTGTAAGCCCCCAATAAACAAAGGGAAGATGCAGATTTAGCAGGCAATTCTGCAACCGCCAAAGCTGCAATTCCGGCGGTAAAGGAAGGGGCAAAAACCGCAGGACAAAATTGCTTAGGATTTAGGGTTGGGTCGGCACTAATACTTTGAATAACTACTTTAATTTCATCAATTGCCGAAGGATGGATAAGCAAAGCATCGATGGTTGAGATTTTTGGGGTGATTACCCTAAAGCCCAACTTGGCAAAGGCATTGTTCAATATTACCATTCGTATATCTTGGTAGCCACTCATGGCAAAACCAGTAAAGGTAATAATAAGACCTCTTTCCTTCTTTCTAGGCTGGTAAACAAGCGCTGGGGTTCGGCCATTTGGAAGTAATATATCTACCGCCTCGCCCTTGTTAGCATTTTTTAAAAGGGAGGTATTAACAATTAACTTAAGGCCATCTAAAAATGATTTCAAATTGTGGAAGAGAAAATTAAGCAAATGAAATATGGAAGAAACTTTTTATCAAAACTTAAGGAAATCATTTTCAGATTAATATTACGTACTGATAGAACAATAATAGGGCATTGTTGCCTAAATTAAGATTTTATTATAGTTAAATTTGGGGAAACAAGTATTTAAAAAAAGATTTTAAGGCTAAAAACTTGAAACGAAAAGCCAAAAAAAAACCTGCCAAAATCTTGACAGGTTTTAATTTTTTCAGCTTCTCTACCAAACTCGAACCTCATGCTCGAAACTGAGTCTAGTAGCCCGTAGGGGAGTCGAACCCCTCTTCCCAGAATGAAAATCTGGTGTCCTAACCGATAGACGAACGGGCCATTATTTTGGGTTGGCAAAAGTAGGGCTTTTTGGGAGAATTCAAAATAATTTTCAAAAAAAATGCAGAAAATGCCTGAGCAAAAGCTAAAAAGGCTGGTTTTACATAGTATCCTAATTCCTGCTAAATTGAAAGATGCATATTTTCCTTTGAACTATTAATAAGCACTTTAAATTGAATTATTGGCCAATATTATGGTACAAGGTTTTCAGACAAAGCAAAAAATAGGGATGTAATAAAATTGGTGATTAAAAGTATAAGATTGGCTTTAATTAGGCCACATTATGATTTGCAAAGCACCAGTAAGTATTCTATTTTTGTGTTATCCTATCAATCTCATCAGCCATTCGGATGAAAGATTTTGAAGCATTGCTCACATTTAAAAATTAAAAACTATGACCCTTCAATTCATTCAAGACAACAGAGGCAATACAACAGGGGTATTTATTCCTATTGAGGAATGGGAATCGCTAAAAACTAAATACGCCGATTTACATAAGGAAGAAGCAAAAAACGCGTTGGAACTTGCTCCTTGGCAAAAACAAATTATTAATGAACGATTAAGCGACTATTATAAAAACCCTTCAGATATAGCTAATTTTGATAAGACTATTGATGATATTGAAAAAAGCCTATGAGTTATTTTCCTTTGTAAATTTATAGGCATTAGATAAATTACCGTGATGTACCACAACCTTTATAACTGATTTCTCAAATGAATAAATAATATCCAACTTTTTTGTGAACTAAAGTTCTGTTGTTTTTGACAAATTAGTGTACTAGGTTTCTAATATGAGCAATACTTATGTTATGAAAACTTGCCATCCATTGAAAAACTTTAACCTTAAGCAGCAATTTTGCAATTGGTGTTTGATTTGCTCAAGCATATCACCTATTTAGTATTCCAAGTTCCATCACTTCCAGTATCACTATACTTGTAAGTGGCATCCCCATCTCCCTGGGTGGTTTTAGAATAAAGAATAAATTAATATGATCATCACCATAATGATACTAAATCTTCCTGCTCTTTTTTGTTGCTTAGATTCCTTACTGTAATTCTCAACAACATTTGTGTATTTATTCCCTTTTAAGAAAATGTAATAATTTATGATATGAATTGAAGCAAATACAAACACTCCCACAAAACCTAAAATCTTCAAATCAATCTTTACTTTAACGAGCAGTATAATATTAACTATAAACAGAGAGATAATCAAAGATAAAAATGCGATGCTCCCCAAGCTAAATCATGATCGCCTGTTAGCTTACATAAATCGAAAATTCGATAAAATAAATAACTATACAATTTAGTCATACGGATTATTTATTATTAATATCAAATAGAAGTTCTTGAAAATGCAATTAAAACTAATGAGAAAATAAACATACTTATATATACGAAAATATAAAGTTGCGAAAATCTTAGATTAATTTTACTTTTTAGTTTTATTACCTTCCTTATCGTCCTAATTCTACTTTGTTTAAGAGGCCGTGATAACAAAAAAAATACTATTGGAACAAATACTACTAACACTCCTTTAAAAAAAGGACCAAGAGGCAAGCGTTTCCTTATTAACTCCCACAAAAAAGCCTTGTCAATAAATAAAATGCATAAAAATAGTGATAATATAAATAGGCAGCAAAAAGCTAATCCATCTATACTGGCTGACATTTCCTTCCATCTCTTTTTATATAGTCCTTTTATTAAGGAATAATGCAAAACCCACAAATAATACATCACTTATTTCTCCCATATAAATAAATAACTACATCACCTGTCATATCAATTAAGCCTGTTCCTAATAACGTTGCAGCCCCAATTGGGGCGAGAGGTGTAAATAGCATTATTGTTCCAGTACTATAGCTTGCAGCTTTAGCTGCCTCATAGGATCCTAACCAATAATTTTCATTTGCAAAATCATCAAATGATTGCATGCCACAGTCAACAACACCAATAACACCGCCTGCGGCATTAAGCCTAATTGAAATTTTGGCCCAAGTTGCCGCATTCTCTGATGTTAATTGAGCTGCTCCTACCACAACATTATTAAGCCTTTGGCCATATTTGTAGGTAATTTTGGAAGTTGACTCAGCTGCATTTCCAAATCCATCAACAATATAACCTATAATATCTAAGTCACCAACTCTATTTGTGTAATTTGCCGCACTACCAACTTTTGCCCCAAAATCCACCTGATAAAAAGTATACGTTGTTCCTTTATATTGAAAACTACTCGCCTTTGAACCAGAGCTAACAGGTCCTTTAGATTGGCTTGGGTCTGGCTTTTTAGGTCCATCACCTGAAGATACAGTACCACTGGCATTTTTATCATCATTCATTAAATCGCTAATTAGAAAAAATGGCTGCGCGGCTCCTTCCTTTATGGCATTTATATTGTTATTCATTTCCAGTAATTGCATTTGCACCATGTTGCCTGTTTGCCCTATAATTGCGGCACTTGCCGGGCCACCTTGTTGGGTGTAGCCGCTGGGGTCTGTATATTTTAAAGGGTTATTTAAAACGTAAGAATACAACGCATAATTTTGAGAATTCTGCTCATCCAAAATGATCGGGTCGGCATTAAGAAATTGTCCTAAATGGGTGTCGTACATGCGTACTCTTATAGTTTAAACGAAACTAGATAATTCCATGCAATTCCCAAAAATCCTAAAATCTCTCAATTTCTTTATTTTCTTCTATTTAAAAAATTATCTTCGCAGGATTATTTTAACATTTAAAACAGCGAAACTATGAAAGTTGGTATCAACGGTTTTGGGCGCATTGGTCGCCTGGTTTTTAGGGCAGCAATCAATAACCCAAATGTAGAAATTGTAGGCATTAACGACCTTATTGAGGTAGATTATATGGCCTACATGCTTAAGTACGATTCTACCCATGGCATTTTTAAAGGTGATATTGCCGTTAGCAATGGTAACCTTGTAGTAAACGGTAAAACTATCCGCGTTACAGCAGAAAAAGATCCTGCTAACCTTAAATGGGGCGAAATTGGTGCAGAATATGTTGTAGAATCTACGGGCTTATTCTTAACCCAAGAAACTGGCGCAAAACATATAGCTGCTGGTGCAAAGCGTGTTATTATGAGCGCCCCTGCCAAAGATGATACCCCAACTTTTGTAATGGGTGTTAACCATCTTAAATATACCGCAGATATGAGCATCGTTTCTAATGCTTCTTGCACTACCAACTGTCTTGCTCCTATTGCAAAAGTATTGAATGATAATTTCGGAATTTTAGAAGGCTTAATGACAACCGTTCACGCAGTTACCGCAACCCAAAAAACTGTGGATGGACCATCTGCTAAAGATTGGAGAGGCGGCCGTGGTGCTTACCAAAATATCATCCCTTCTAGCACTGGTGCTGCTAAAGCCGTAGGTTTAGTTATTCCAGAATTAAAAGGAAAACTTACAGGTATGAGCTTCCGTGTTCCTACTCCAGATGTTTCTGTAGTAGATTTAACTTGTCGCTTAGTTAATGGTGCTAGTTACGATGCCATTAAAGCAGCTATGAAAAAAGCTTCCGAAAATGAAATGAAGGGTATTCTTGGCTATACCGAAGATGAAGTGGTAAGCAACGACTTCTTAGGCGATGCACGCACCTCTATCTTTGATGCCAAAGCGGGTATCTCTTTAAACGATAATTTTGTAAAAGTGGTGGCATGGTACGATAACGAATGGGGTTACTCTAATAAAGTAGTAGACCTTATTTGCCACATGGACACAGTTAAATAAATAAAAAAAGTCTCAGAGAAATCTGAGACTTTTTTGTTTAAGTTAATTTGCCAGAAGTATTAGGCTTCTTTCTTGTTCCAAGTTTTGCAGTACCCTTCTGGGGTAACTGGCCCTTTAAACAATTGGCAACCTCCACAACCATTGGCTTGGGTGCCTGGCTGGTAAAAACGACAGTTGCTGCAATTCTTTTCTGCTTCAACAGATTTTGCTACATAACCCAATGATTCGCGTTGTTTTAAATCTGCTTCTGCAATACCTGTCATGTCTGTACAATCTGCAGTTGCCGCTGGCGCCGCTGCTTCTGGTGCTGGCTCTGGTGTTGCAGCAGGTGCAGTTGCGTTTTCTGTTTTAGGTGCATCACCACCGCAAGCAGCCACCAATACACTTGTAGAAAGCGCCCCAAAGGCAAACGTTTTAATAAATTTTTTTCTGTCCATGTTATATTAATTTTAAAGTTGTTTCGTGTTCAAACTTACAAATTACAACAAGGACCTTTTAAAGTAGTTTGTAATAAAAATAATTTAGAATAAGACTAATTAAGC
>VEQB01000120.1 GCA_018883485.1 Bacteroidota bacterium | reverse complement strand
GCAATATCCCGATGGCATAAAGATGCATTCCCTCGATTTAACAGATAGGAGTATTATCAATTCACCATTTTACTATATACAGCCCAATGATTTGGTTTATGTGGTTCCTTTAAAATCAAGAACCCTTGGCAATATGAGTGATTTGCAAGCTTCATTTGGAGTTGTGGCACCTGTAATTAGTACATTACTTTTAGTTTTAAATACATACATTTTAGTTAAGAATTTATAAAATAATCAGATGAGTGATCAGTTTCAAAACCAAAACGAAATAAATAATAATGTCAGCACCCCAATGCTGGATAGTGGAATAAACATAAAAACAATAATTGGTAAATTTTTAGCATTTTTACCCTATTTTATTGTTTCAATTATATTTTCAATATTCATCGCATTTTTAGTTAACAGATATGCTGATCCAAGATATTTAATTCAATCTTCATTATTAATTAAAGAAAAGAATGCAAAGGGCGGCTTGGATGGAGCAGATAATTTCCTTCAAGGGATGCAGTTGTTAAGTTCTACCAGAAATATTGAAAATGAACAAGGTATACTTAAGTCCAAGTCAATTGTTGCAGAGACTTTAAAAAACCTTGATTTTGGTATTTCGTATTTTTCCGATGGTTCGGTAAGAAAGGCCGATTTATACGGAAATCTGCCATTCATTGTAAAATTGGATAGTAATCATCTACAATGCAGAAATGCTTATATTAATATTAGTTTCTTGCCCGATGAAAAATTAGAGTGCAGTATTGAAGGCGTTGGTGATGTTTTTGTGCCTAAAACTGGAGCTCTGGTGCATAGGATAGAAACAAAACAAAAATGGATTTTTAAAGTCAATGAGCCAATTGTTACAGATTATTTTGCATTTAACATTTTTGTAACTGATCCCAATATTTTATTGAATTTTGATGATTTATTTGCAATTAGGTTAAATCAATTTTCAGACCTAGTTGATCTATATTACGGTAGTTATACTTTGAGCCCAATCAACAAACAAGCTTCTATTTTAGAAATAACGAAGGAAGGACAATATCCTGAAAGAGAAATGGCATTTGTTAACCAGTTGGCTTTAACATATATACAACAAGGCTTAGACGAAAAAACCTTGGTAACTCAAAAAACTATTCGATTCATAGACGAACAATTGAAAGGGATTAGTGACACGCTAGGAGAGGTTGAAGATCAATTACAGAATTTTAGAACCGATAATAAAATTGTAAATCTAAGTCAAAGCGGTTCCAGAATATTGGACCATTTAGTTGATTTAGAAAGACAAAAAGCTGAACAAAATTTACGTGACAAGTATTATACCTATTTGGAGGATTATTTTAGAAATGCAAATCCACTAGATCAATTAATTGCGCCTAGCCTTATGGGCGTGAACGATCCTGTATTAATAACAGTATTGCAAAAAATGGTAGAGCTGTATGCTAAAAAGAAAACTTTAGAAATGAGTTATCAAAATGATAACCCCATTTTAAGAGAAACCCAACAGAATCTAATCAATTTGCAAAACACCCTCTTAGAAAATATACATAGTATTCAAACTAATTCTAAGAATTTACTTGCAGATTTAAATAAGAGAGTAGCTTTATCTGAAATTGAAATCGCTAAATTACCTGCGAATGAACAAAAGTTGCTGAGCATAACTAGAAGGTATCAATTGAGCGATAAATTATATACTTATTTATTAGAAAAAAGAGCAGAGGCAGGTATTGCAGGAGCTGGAATTAATTCAGATAATAAAGTGTTGGATAAAGCTATGGTAATGACAAAAACTTATCCAATTGAGCTTAATAATTATTTGATTGCTATAGTAATTGGGACTATTTTTCCATTAATAATTATTTTAATTATCGAATATTTTAATAATAAAATTCAAAATCATGCCCTTTTACAACAATTAACAAATGTTCCGCTGATAGGCAGTATTGTGCATAATTCTAATCCTTCTTCTTTAGTTATTTTAAATCATCCTAAATCGCAAATTTCTGAAGCATTTAGAAACTTGAGAAGTAATGTTTCTTATTTGGGAGGAAAAAAGGACAGTAAAATAATAATGTTAACGTCAATGGTTTCTGGCGAAGGTAAGACATTCGTTAGTATGAATTTGAGTTCAGTTCTGGCAGTTGCAGGTTATAAAACTTTATTAATTGGAGTTGATTTGCGTAAACCAAAAATCTTTCAAGATTTTAAATTAGATAATAGTTTTGGGTTAACCAATTATTTAATTGGCAAGGCCACCATGAGTACGATTATTCAGCAGTCGGGTCAAGACAATTTAGATATTATTACTGCAGGGCCAACACCACCAAATCCATCAGAATTAATTATGAGTTCTGCCTTTAATGAATTATTGGAACATTTTAAATCAGAATATGACTATATTATATTAGATACACCGCCAATCGGTTTGGTTGCTGATGGCCTAGATATCCTGAAATATGCTGATATTCTTTTATATGTGGTGAGACAGAATGTTAGCCTCAAGAATTCCTTAAATGTAATTAATGAATTACATGCAACTGAAAAAAATAGAAGTATTGGCCTTGTTTTTAACGATGTAAGGTATGATTCTGTTTTTGGATATGGATATGGGTCTTATGGTTATGGATACGGACAAGCCTACGCCTATGGCGGAGCTTATGGGTATAGTTATGGCTATGGCTATGGGGTTAATTATGGTAATTATGAAGGCGAGTTATTAAAGAAAAAGTCAATTTGGATGAGGCTCTTTAATAGGCGGAGCTAGGCTTAAATTGTTTATTTTTGGCTGTTTACCCCATATTTTTTGTTTCATACACAAATATAAAGCTATGATTTACAATTTATTTACAAGTTTTACTTGTAATATTTGCCTACCAATATTATTTTTGAGTAATTTTTTTACTCATTTTACTGAATTATAAAGTTTTGAACCGTATTTATGGGACTCACCATGCGAAGCTATGTAAGAGTTTTGTGTGTATTTTGATTAGGATATAAAAATATTGAGGATTTTGATGCTAAGTATGGAGTAATCTACTCATATTCCAAAATTTACTGCAGCTCATTTCCATAAATAACTCCAATTAGTAAATAAAATTGTTCGCTCTGGAATCGATGAAATGTTATCAAAAACAGACTCGATTTAAAATTTATATCGGTTATTCCAAAGTTTAAAATAGCTCGAAACTTCCCACCCACCCAATTATCCACCCACCACCCCAAAAAACCAAATCCAAAAACCCTTTTGCTCGACGCATTAATAACATCTAAAACACGCATTAAGCTTTTACTTAAGTTCTTTTTAA
Organism: Bacteroidota bacterium; assembly: GCA_018883485.1. GTDB lineage: Bacteria > Bacteroidota > Bacteroidia > UKL13-3 > UKL13-3 > B1. Next base: position 3,551 of record VEQB01000120.1, on the reverse strand, counting down.
ATGCTGGTAGAATGGATTATTTGCGTAATTTAGAAAGTGATTTGGGAGATAATACCAACGCAATAAGAGTTGAATTAAATAAATTAGAGGAAGCTGGTTTGTTATTGAGTTTTGTTAAAGGGAATAAAAAGTATTTTCAATCGAACAGCAAACACCCTTTATTTTCCGATATTCAATCGATACTAATGAAGATTACGGGTATAGATGAGTTGATGAAAAGGGTAATAAATAATGTAGGTGATCTAGAAAAAGTATATCTAACCGGTGCACTTGCAGAAGGTAACGATTCTGAAATTTTGGACCTCATCTTAATTGGTAAAGTAAACAGAGAGTATTTCTCTGAGTTAATTGCCAAAGCAGAAAATTTCATTCAAAAGAAAATTCGTTTCGTAGTTTTTGATGTTGTTGAATTTGCAATAAAAGAGAGAAAAATTATTTCGGGCAATGATTTATTACTTTGGGAGAAGTAGATTTAATTTTAAACGGCACGAAGAATAAAACAAAGACACAACAAATTTCTGCACATAGAAATCTTAGTGCCGCCTTAGCGCACTTTGTGTTAAATAAAAAAATAAAACATTATGACGCAAAATAAAATTGCCATTATAGGGCTTGGTTACGTAGGATTACCCCTAGCGGTTGCATTCGCTGAAAAATACCCTGTGATTGGTTTTGATATTAATCAAGCACGTGTAAATCAATTAATGGGTGGTCATGATTTTACCCTTGAGGTTTCGGATGAATTATTAACTTCAGTTATTAGTTATGAGCCAAAACAAAATGGGTTATTTTGTACCACCACAATAGATGCGATAAGAGATTGTAACTATTTTATTGTAACGGTACCAACGCCAACAGACAAGCACAATCGCCCAGATTTAACACCTTTATACAAAGCGAGCGAAACAGTGGCAAAAGTATTGAAAAAAGGTGATATAGTAGTTTATGAATCAACTGTTTATCCAGGAGTTACGGAAGATGAATGTATTCCTGTTTTAGAGAAAAATTCTGGTTTAAAATTTAATGTTGATTTTTTTGCAGGTTATTCACCAGAGAGAATAAATCCTGGGGATAAGGAACATACCGTTACAAAAATATTAAAAGTAACATCAGGTTCAACCCCCGAAATAGCTGAAAAAGTAGACCAATTATATAAATCTATTATTGTTGCTGGCACATTTAAAGCATCATCTATAAAAGTAGCCGAAGCAGCCAAGGTGATAGAGAACTCTCAACGTGATATTAATATAGCATTTGTTAACGAATTATCTAAAATCTTTAATAAACTAGGAATAGATACCAATGATGTTTTGGAGGCTGCAGGAACCAAATGGAATTTCTTAAAATTCAAACCAGGTTTAGTTGGTGGTCACTGTATTGGGGTTGATCCCTATTATCTGGCTCAAAAAGCACAGGAAGTTGGTTATCACCCCGAAATTATTTTAGCGGGCCGCCGCCTTAATGATGGCATGGGTGCTTATGTTGCAGAAGAAGTTGTGAAGTTGATGGTAAAAAAGGAAGTTCAGGTTAGAAATGCCAGATGCCTTATTCTTGGATTCACTTTTAAAGAGAATTGCCCAGATGTAAGAAATACCAAAGTGATTGATATTATCAATGAATTGATTACTTATAACATTTCACCCGTAATTTTTGATCCATGGGCGAGCCCTGCGGAAGTTTCTCATGAATATGGATGCAGTGTGGTAAATTCTTTACCTGAAGGAAAATTTGAAGCAGCTATTCTTGCTGTTTCTCATAATGAATTCAAAAATTTAGATATCAAATCATTAATCATTGAAAATGGTGTAATATTTGATGTTAAAGGCCTACTCCCTAAAGGTATGGCTGATTCTAGACTTTAATTGATAGTTAATTAAATGAAAATATTAGTAACAGGTGGAGCAGGATTTATAGGTTCAAACTTAGTTGAGTCGTTATTAAACAATCCTAAAGTTGGTTTGGTTAGGGTTCTTGATAATTTGGCAACTGGTCATTTAAGAAATATTCAAGAATTCATAGATAATTCTAAATTCGAATTTTTTGAAGGAGATATACGCGATAAGGAAATTTGTATAAAAGCTACTATTGGAATTGATGCCATTAGTCATCAGGCAGCATTGGGTTCAGTCCCAAGAAGTATTAAAGACCCAATTACCTCTCATGATGTGAATGTAAATGGTTTTTTAAACATATTGGAGGCTGCAAAAGTAAACCATGTTAAAAGAATTGTTTACGCATCTTCCTCTTCTGTTTATGGTGATTTAAATGAATCGCCAAAAGTAGAAAAAAGAGTAGGAAAGGTGCTATCACCATATGCCGCAACAAAAATGACCAATGAATTATATGCAGAGGCGTATGCCAAAAACTATGATATGCAAATTATTGGCTTTCGGTATTTTAATGTTTTTGGACCCAAACAAGATCCTGAAGGACCTTATGCTGCTGTAATTCCATTATTTATTAAAGCAGCATTAACCAATTCTTCGCCTTTAATCAATGGCGATGGATCTATTACACGAGATTTTACACCTGTTTCAAATGTTGTTCAATTGAATGCTACTGGCTTGCTAAAAGTGATGGAGGGTAATTTTCATCACGCTATAAATGTAGCTTGTGGGCAAACCACCGATTTAAATGTTTTGTGGAGCATGATTAAGAATATTGCAGGCGCAACCGTGGAGGCAAACCATGGTCCTAATAGAAAAGGCGACATTTTATTTAGTTTGGCAGATATTACATTAGCAAAAGAAATATTGGATTATAAACCTGATGCTGATTTATCTTCTGCTTTAAGTGCAGCAATAGAAGATTATAAAATTAGATTTTCATTCTAAATTTTAAACAATAATTAATTTGATATAATTGTAATGAGTAAAGTAGCACTAATAACCGGTATAACAGGTCAAGATGGAGCATATTTAGCAGAATTTTTGCTAGAAAAGGGATATTTTGTACATGGTATTAAAAGAAGAAGTAGTTTAATTAATACAGATAGGATTGATCACTTGTATCAAGATCCGCATGAACAACACCTTAGACTTAAACTTCACTATGGCGATTTAACAGATAGTACCAATTTAATTAGAATAATTCAAGAAACCCAACCAGATGAAATATATAATCTGGCAGCTATGAGTCATGTTCATGTTAGCTTTGAAACTCCTGAATATACAGCAAATGCAGATGGTATTGGCACCCTAAGAATATTGGAAGCAGTTAGGTTACTTGGGTTAACTAAAAAAACTAAAATATATCAGGCTTCAACAAGCGAATTATATGGTTTGGTTCAGCAGGTTCCACAAAGTGAAACAACGCCTTTTTACCCAAGATCTCCTTATGCTGTTGCTAAATTATATGCTTATTGGATAACTGTTAATTATAGGGAAGCTTATGATATGTTTGCTTGTAATGGTATTCTATTTAACCATGAAAGTCCAAATAGGGGCGAAACTTTTGTAACCAGAAAAATTACAATGGCAGCATCTAAAATTGTATTAGGATTACAAAAACAATTGTTTTTGGGAAATTTAAATGCTCAAAGAGATTGGGGG
>VEQB01000119.1 GCA_018883485.1 Bacteroidota bacterium | reverse complement strand
GATTTACACTTGTTTAAATCAAATTTATCGGGCACTGACGATGGGCAGTTACAGGAGGTAGATGTGGCAAGGCCTTCTGCAGAGCCGCTTAAAAATATGAATTATGTTGGGCAATGGCAGTTTTTAGGAACCGTAATGGGCTATTATATAACTGCTAGAAAGGGCGCTAATGCAGAATTCGACCCAAATGCTATTGCCTATCACCTTGCATTTTATGATGAGGACTTCCAATTGTTTAAAGAACTTTTGTTGGATAACTTTTTGTTAGCTGGTTCGCAAATGTTGGGTAAAGAAGCCTCACTCAGCATAAATTCTACTTTAAAAAGTTTTGTAGTTTCTTGTATGATAAAAAGAAATGGTAACCCAGGCTTTATGATAGCCAATTATGGCTTAGGCGGTGGCGAAACTAATGTGATGACACGTTTCTGGCATAAAGAATATGCTTTAAAAGAAAATGATAAATATCGGTTTATAGAAAATGATGGTGTTTCCGTTCCTTCGCCACCTTCTATTACCCACAAAGGCCCCCAAATAATTTTGTCTATTGCCAAAAACAGGTATAATATAGATGAGGAAACCACCAACCAATTGGTAGTTTTTGATGCACAAGGCAATGATAAATTTAATGCTGTTCAAATGGGTAATTTTGAGATGCTAAACTTCGATAATTACTGCGTAGATAATAACAATATGTATAGCCGTATTAAGGCGCTGCAAATGGCGGCCGTCCTCAAGCCATTTTGCGAAATGCAAAATGTAGATGTATTAGATATTGATGTAGATGCCGCTGGAAATGAATTGGCTATTGTAAGAAATTACGATGTAAAGAAGAATCAAGTGACCATTTTTAGGTTTACCAAGAAATAGATTTGTATCACATTTTTGTCAGGATTTGTTTTTAAGCCAAACCGAATTAAATTTGCTGCGTTAAAAACGCATGCAACCATCCATTCAAAAAGCCCAAGAAAAACCTTTAGTGTGCCCTGTGCCTCATAAGCAAAGGGGTAAACTTATGAATTGGTTCAAGCGTTTAGGTGTTTTTGGCTTTTTCTTTTTCCTTATAAAAGGACTTATGTGGCTAATTATACCCTACCTAATTGCAAAAGGCTTATTGTAACAAAGCATTGGCAATAATTAAATCTTCTGGCGTAGTTATTTTAAGGTTTTTGTAATTTCCCTCAATCAAGTTTATTTTCTCGCCACTAGCTTCTAAAACAGAAGCATCGTCTGTAAAGTTATCATCTTCAGCTATTTCATAAGCCTTCAAAATTTGTTTTACCTCAAAGGTTTGGGGTGTTTGAACCAAATAGTAATTCTCTCTGTTTACGCCTTTACTATTACCCAATAAATCTTGCTTACGTATAGAATCCTTTAATTTAACAACAACCAATGCATTACCTTTTTCGGTGGCTACTTTATAAGAGTTTTCAATAATTTCTTTATCAATCAAAGGTCTAACGCCATCATGTATAGCCACTAGCGCATCGGCTTCGGCAATTGCCATAAGACCATTTTTAACCGATTGAAACCTAGAATCTCCTCCAGCCACAAGCTGATGTGGTTCATTAAAGCCATGCTTTTCACATAGCCATTTCCAATAGGTAAATTGATCTGCTGGTAAAACTAAGGTAATAGCAAGCGTAGGATCAAACCGAAAAGCCCTTATTGTATGCATGAGCACGGGCAAACCCTTAAGTTCTAAGAATTGCTTAGGAATTTCTGCTCCCATTCTTAAGCCCTTGCCACCAGCAACTATTAGGGCATGCTTATTCATAAAATTAAATAATAATCATAGCATCACCGTACGCCAAAAAGCGGTACTTCTTTTTAATAGCTTCGTTGTATGCTTCTTGTATTAAATCAAAACCAGCAAAGGCAGCTGTGGCCATTAATAAAGTAGATTCTGGCGGATGAAAATTAGAAATTAACACATTCGCAATCTTAAAATCATGCGGAGGAAAAAGAAACTTATCTGTCCAACCACTTAATGGATTTAACCTATCTGCCGATGAAACAGAGGATTCTAAGGCGCGCATTACAGAATTACCAACAGCTACTACCCTCTTCTTTTCTACAATGGCCGCATTAACAACATCTGCGGTTTCTTGAGGAATTTCATAAAATTCAGAATCCATTTTATGCTTGGTAAGGTCCTCTACTTCTACTGTTCTAAACGAACCTAAGCCATTGTGTAAAGTTAACTCTGGAAAGCGAACTCCTTTTATTTCTAGGCGCATCATTAACTCGCGACTAAAATGTAAACCTGCAGTTGGTGGAATTACTGCACCTACTTTGCTAGCAAAAATGGTGTTAAAACGTTCTTTGTCGGTACGTTCAACAGGTCTATCCATATATTTTGGAAGCGGCATCTCACCCAATTTATCAATAATTTTGCGCAAATCTTCATCCGTTCCATCAAACAAAAAACGGATAGTACGGCCTCTGCTGGTAGTGTTATCTACTACTTCGGCTACTAAATCATCGTTTCCAAAATATAATTTATTACCTACTCTAATCTTTCTAGCCGGATCAACCAACACATCCCAAAGCTTCATTTCTTTATTCAGTTCTCTTAAAAGAAAAACCTCAATCTTAGCGCCCGTCTTTTCTTTTGACCCATACAAACGAGCTGGAAAAACCTTGGTATTGTTTAGCACCATTACATCTCTATCGCTAAACATACCTAAAATATCAGAAAACTTCTTGTGTTCTATCTTTCCCTTTTCTCGGTTAATAACCATTAATTTTGATTCGTCGCGCGCATCTGTAGGGTGTTTGGCAATAAGACTCTCGTTGTAGGCAAACTTAAACTGACTTAATTTCATCTAATCTTTATAAAATATAATTAAAACTTTATGATAAAGTAATGGCACAGTATGTGCAAATACTAAAAATCCGAGTGCAAATGTAAGGTCACTTTGACCGTTTGCACTCGGATTTCAATAAAAAAAACTTATCTATTTATTTATCAAGACATTGAAGTCTATTTTACATCATAATTATCTAAGCCTTCTTCAATTTTATGCTTTATCAAATCCATATTTGCCTTTACTTCTGCATTTCCTGTAAGGTTCATTTTCTGAATATTTTTCAATTGTGCCAAAGCTGCAGATTGCGAAACGGCATCATAATTTTTTCCATTAACCATTTGCAATAAATAATCTACGTAAACATTTTGAAGGTTAATTCTGAAGGTAGGTACTGTTCCATTGTCTCCTGTAAAAATTGCATTGGTTAAATCATTCATCATGGTTAAAACAGGGTAAGTATTGCCATACATGCGCGAATCGCTCATTCGTTTATGAACTGTAGGGCTTAATAAATGGGCTAGCAAGCTGCGCTGAAAGCCAAGTACACGCTCATTTATCTTAGGATCTTCGTTTGTTCCAAAAAAACCAAAACCTCTACGTTGGTTTTGCAAATAAGGATATAAATCTGTTTGCACCCCAAAGGCATTGGCAGAAAAAGCATATTGACTTAAAGCATTCATTACGCGTTTTTGGTCGGCTAAAGAAACTGGCGTATAGGCTTTACCAGCGCCAGGTTGTTCTGCAAAAACTCTATTTACATAAACGCCACCTATGTATTTTACCATAACATTGGCTGCTTGGAAATACTCATTTTGCACAATTGAATAAGCTTGTCGCAGTTCTTGGTAACTCTCATTAGGCTTAACATAACGAGCTTTTAGCTTGCTTGTTAAGTCCAAACTTAATTTCATTCTATCTACAGAATAGGTAATGGCATCGTTACTTAAATCGTTTACATTTACGCGTGGGTCTATGCCTGAACCAACGCCGCGCATGTCATCTGCATCGTTACCAAAAATGAACAAACTATCTCCAGATTTGGCTAGCAATTGATGTACCCTATTGGCTTCTTGCGTGGCATTACTTAAAGAAGGTGTATACCCAAATTCAATGGCCCAAAGGTCGTATGGCCCCGGACGCGTTGTAAAAAAATCGCCTTGTTTGCTTTTATCTAGAGCAATATTTGCAGCAGGATAATCCATCACAGAAGCAGTTAGGCCAATTTGTTGAGTTAGTTGTTTGTTATGGGCTTGAGTTGGGTTAAGCATTTGACTTGCCTTCATGTTATGATTTAAACCAAGGGTATGCCCCATTTCGTGCAATACTAGATAATAGAGAGATTGTTTCATGTACTCTCTTTTGGCTATATCAGACAAACCTTGAGTTTCCAATACTTGAGCGCCAAATAAGGTAGTTTGATGGAGATAATCTCCTGCCTGACAAAATTGATTGTGTTGGGTATGCTGGGCCTCTTGGTTCAAACCGTTTACAAAAATATCTTCTTGTTTTAAACGATTGGTTACAAAAATATATTCGAGCATTATATCGGCACCTAAAATTTGTCCGGTTCTTGGGTCAACAAAACTAGGGCCATAGCCACCAAATGGCGGTTGTGGAGAGCTTGTCCAACGTAATACATTGTAGCCTATATCGCCCGCATCCCAAGTGGCAGTATCAGGCTGAACCTTTACTACAACCGCGTTTTTAAAGCCAGCCTTCTCAAAAGCCAAATTCCACTTCTCACCTGCTTCTTTAATGGTTTCTCTAAACTCTAAAGGAGTAGTATTTTCAATCCACCAAACAATAGGTTCAACGGGCTCTGAGATATTGGCATTGGTATCTTTTTTTTCTAAGTTCCAACGGTGAATTAAGTCACGATAATAGACAGCTTCGGTAGTTGTCATATCGTTAACTTGCTCAGAAAAATAGCCCACGCGTGGGTCATCAAACCTAGGTTGGAAGTTGTTTTTTGGAGCCTCAATTAAGGTATGTTGTACGGTTATACTCACTGCTCTATCATCGGTAACCTCAGCGCCACCGCCAAATACAGGCGAAGGATTATCGTAAACATACTCTACTATTACATCTGTATTGCTTTTATAATTTCTAAGACTTACAAACTTGGTTTTTTCTTTGCTTAAAGAGCCTAATTGAAATCCCATTCTTCCGGGCAGTGAAGATGGTTTAATTTGCTGCAAGTTCTCGCTAAGAAAAAGAGAGCTACCATCTATCAGCATTTCGCCCTTCTTGGTATCTTCTGCAATAATTTTTTGCGAACTTAAAATGGCTTTGCTAATATTAGCATTTGCTGCCTTGCTAATAGGATTGTTTGGGTCAAAATAAAACCCAGTATTTATTACTGCAAACTCTACCCTATCATAGTATCTATAGATATTAAATACTTTATTGTCTCTAAAGCTTCCTCTAAAATGGCCAGCAGCCACCACGCCATCCACGGTGTAAGAAAAATAAATATAATCTTTATCTAATTGCTCCTTCTTTACAATAAGGTAAACACTTCCAGTTGCGGTATCTTGGTAAAGCGGAAATAGGCCATCTAATTTCTTGCAAGCTTTAACCTTGTCTGAAATACTAACTGTTTTGGCAGCGGTAGCACTACTAGCTGCTGCGGCAGGTTTTTTCTTTTTTGAGCTGCTTGCACAGGAAACAAGGTTTAAAACAGCAAGCGCAATAAGTAATTTTACTTTCATTTTTTGGGATTGATACCGCAATTAAATTAAAACCTGCAAGAACTAAAAGGAGAAAATTTTAGAAGGAGATTGGGTGTGATGTATTCCATAAAACAAAAGTTGCTAAATGAAATAGTAAAACAAAACACGCTATAATCCATTTTAAATTAGTGCTTTGAAGCTTTGAAACATGCATTCCTAAAAGAAGGAAGAAAGGGAAGAGTACAGAAATAAATCTTGGTTGAGAAACAGCAGTTCCTTCTGATAATGGTAGCAAAATACTTATAAAACATAATAAGAAAAATGAAAACCCTACACCTTTGATTTTCAATAAAATAAATGAGGCTATTAAGAAAAGTAAGGCATAAATGCCAGTATACCTTAAAAAAGGCTCTCCTTCTTTTGGATGGGTTATACTTTTTAGAAGTGCATAAAAGGGGTTGGAAGGATTTCCTTGCCAATATTGTTCTGAGGCGGATTTGAAAAAAAGCGGGTTTCCAGTTTGAGCCCAAAAAAAACCAAGAAAAAGGCAAATTGTAAATATGGATGGAATAAACTGAAGCCAATGGCTAATTTTAAATCTTTCCCTTCCTAAAAACCCAGCATGAAATACTAGTAAACTAAATAGCCAAACCACACCTTGTATTTTAGTTAGAACCAAAACTGAAGAACATAAACCAAACCAAAATAACTGTCGCTTCAGTAAAAATAAAAATGACAAAATACCCATCAATGTGAATAGCCCTTCTGTGTAAATCATTGAAAAGTAAAAGTGGTGGGGGAAAAATAGAAATAAAAACACAAACCAATTATTTGCTTCGGGTTCTAATTTTAATTGCTTACCCAAGGAAAAAAGTGCTGGAATTAAGGCAAAAGAAATTAGCGTACTTAGTATAAACAGGGCAGCTCTAGGAGCTATTCCAAACAACACCAAATAGGAGATACAAAAGCGATTTGTTTTTTTTAATTTAATTATTAAATTTGAGTTAAGTTATTAATCAACTTGTGTTTGTCATTAAACCCACTAATTAAACTTGGCGAATTACATAATGAAATCTTGGATTATGTTATTTCACAATCACCTACCAATCCACCTGAAATTACTCAAATGGCAAATATAATTTCTGATTATTATGCAGCAAATTATGCACCTACAAACAATTGAAATGGAAAATAAAGGAATTGAACCAGCAAATGGAGATATTATTCTGATGGTTTTTGCTGTATCTCTTGCAAGTTCAATGGGTTCCGCATTTTTAGATCAAGTGTAAAATTAATTCACCACCAACCTTTGACAAGCAGATGAAAAGAGTACTATTTATTGTATTTGCGTTCGCACCTTTCATCCT
>VEQB01000549.1 GCA_018883485.1 Bacteroidota bacterium | reverse complement strand
CCTCCAACCTTAGCAGCATCACAAGATTTTGTAGTGCAATTATTGTTACTTAAATCATAGGTATCAATCACCTTGGCATTCTCATCTTGATAATATTTACTTTTAGGATTATCAGGTAATTCAGTGCTTGATTTCCATTGTTTCTCTAAATAACCTGCAACCTTTTTCTCCTCAACTTTATCAATGTCTGTAAGTTCAAAACCTTTTCCTCCAGCCTCAAAATGTTTTTTAATAAAACCTTGGGCAGCTGCTCCAGTAAGTTTTATCAAGACACCTTCTCCTGTAATGTTTGTAGAATTTGCTGATCCCTTATTTTTATGAACATCATCATATCGTCCATAGGTATAAACAACGATATTTTTACCTGAACCGACTGAAATAAAAGTATGACCAACATTACCTCTTACATAATTGCCAGATTCAGTATAAATCCTAACTTCTTCTCCATCAATATCAACTCCCCAAGCTGGTGTGTTACTTGCAAATTGATATGGTGTCAGCATTGGGAATTTACTAGTAAGAGGATCAACGCTTAAAAATCTTCCTAATCTTAAGTCTAGTATTCGTGCATCGTAATCTATTGAATTTCCTTTCCCTTTTATCTCATCATCTCGCTCTTGGCCATTGAAGGAGAAGCGGTAGACCCCTGTACAACCTCCAAAAAAAGGAAAGCCAATATTAACAATACTTATCAAAGAACTTCTCTTTCCAATTGAACCCATTTGAAAATATTTCTTATTTTATTGCTTAATTTCAATTTTGTTTTTAGCTTTCTAAAAGGAAAATATAGAACAATCCTACTCAGAATGTATTTAATAAAGATATTTTTTACCATTTATTGAATTCTATTAAATTACCATTTGAGTCAATTTCCCAATATGCCAAAATCTACAACCTTAGGTTAGTATCCCATGGACCTTTCCTGTCCCATCAAGAACAGTTTCGATCTTATTTGTTTACGTTCTTTATCCTTGCTGTATATTTATTTTGGATACCAACAATCATCCAGAATGATAGAGTTGAAACAGCTAATCCGAAAACAAGCAATGCTATTCCCACCACATAAGAACCTAGTGTAAAGTCGCCTATAAATACTTTATTAAATAGTGGAACAGTCCGGACTTTAACTTTACCATTTTCTAAATACTCTTTTTTGGTTGGAAGAGAGGTGTAGATCTCTTCAGTTTCATTATTCAACTTAAAACAATAAACATTATTCCCATTTACCTTTTCTTTTGAAAATATCTCTAACTGCTCAACACTACCATTAATCAAGTATGATGTTTCAAAAAGTAAATAATTGCCATACTTAACCAATATGGCAAAAAAGCCAACTATTATTAGTATGTAACCTATTTTATCAAATAACCCTTTCATTATTCTGTGACTTTCTTTGCCGTCTCAACTGTGCTCAGTGTGACTATTACTTCACCTGCAGCTTCTGCTGCTTTTTGAGTTGATATCTTAACAAAATTGATTTCACTTACCTTAACATCTTTCCATTCTTCCGCTACTTTCTCTACCTCTCTTTGTAATTGACGCTTCCCAACTTTTGCTCCTGTTTGCTGCTCAATTCGACTTTTTAAGAATTTAGTTTGATATTTAA
>VEQB01000548.1 GCA_018883485.1 Bacteroidota bacterium | reverse complement strand
GTTAAAGCATGCCAATCCACCTCAAAAAGTGCTAGGTGAAAACGATAGAACACTTACCATGGTTAGAGATTTGGTAAATGATTCTTATACTGCCATTCATGTAAACGACCAATTTCTTGCCAATAAAATCAAAGCTTACCTAAAAAGTAAGTCGTCTGATTTGGAAAATATTGTTAAGTTATATGCTGGCAAGCTTCCAATTTTTGAGCATTTTGGTATTGACAAGCAAATCAAAACTAGCTTTGGAAAAGAAGTAAGTTTCTTAGGTGGTTCTTATCTTATTATAGAACATACTGAAGCACTACATGTAATTGATGTTAACTCTGGAAATACCTCTAATAAAGGGATTAATCAAGAAGAAAATGCCTTAAGAGTAAACCTAGAGGCTTGCGAAGAAATAGCGCGACAGTTAAGATTACGAGACCTGGGCGGTATTATTGTAATAGATCTTATAGACCTTAAAACAGCTGGCAATCGCAAGCTGGTTTATGAGAAATTAAAGGAGGCAATGAGTGGAGACCGTGCCAAGCACAAAATTCTCCCAATGAGCCCTTTTGGTTTGATCCAAATTACGCGGCAACGCGTTAGACCAGAAATGGCCGTTGTTACCAACGAGAAATGCCCAACTTGCATGGGAAGCGGAGAAATTGCATCAAGTGTTAGTATTGTAGATGATATTGAAACTCACTTAAAATATTTAATTGAAAACTTAAATATTAAAAACTTTACCATAGAAGTACACCCTTTCCTAGCTGCATTCTTAAAGCAAGGTTTATGGAATTCTCCAAGATTTAATTGGTTCAAACAATACCGTGTTTGGATAAAAGTTAAGGTAAATAACTCTTTACATTTGGTTAATTATAAATTTTTAAACGACAAAGGCGAAGATATTATCTTTTAAACCTCTGGTTCATGAAAATCACTCAATGGTGGCTCGCCCATTAAGTATAAGATTTTCATAATATCTTGCTGCCTGTTTAACTTGTTTAATTTAGCATAGGCAGAAGCTAAATTCCTCAACACACGTTTGATGATATCTAAATTGTTACATGGCACTAAAAAAGCTTGACGTGCATCTATATGAATTTGCTGCAAAAACTGTTCTAAATTTGTTTTAGTAAAAATTGCGCCTCCATTAAATGCATTAATATAGAATAGAACTTTACCCATATCTCTATTCATCATTTCCTCAATATCATTAAATCTCATACCTACATGGCTTCTACCAATTTCTTCGGTGTAAGCCAAAACAAAATGTTGCGGTAGATTTACACCATAAATAGGAATATTGAGCTTTTGTGCAACCAATAAATAAACTACTGCCAAAAGAATTGGATTACCTTTTTTACTCTCTAATACCTGATTGATGAAGGAGTTTGAGGGATCGTGGTAATTGTCTACATTTCCTTTAAACCCATATACCTGGTATAGAATGTAATTAATAATCCTTACCTTCTCATAAGGACTCAATTCAAAATTCATTTCTAACCAAACATCTAGCCTAAGTTTTTCAATAGCATTTAAAACAGATTGCAATTCTAAATCTGGAAAGCGGTAACGTGCCACTAAAAAAACACCTTCGAGTAAATCATGTTCACCCTTTTTGAAC
>VEQB01000547.1 GCA_018883485.1 Bacteroidota bacterium | reverse complement strand
CCTAACTATTAGTGCTGATTTTAATGGCAATAGCACCTATATAACACTTACGCCCGATGTACCATACTTACATAAATTTAGCAGCACAGGTATCAAAACAATTATATTAAAAATAGTACATGGTAGCAATACCTATTATGCTAAAACCAACATTGATGTAAAAGCCAGTAATGCATCCACGAGCAGTTTAGGTAAAACACTTTGCCCAACCCCATGCTTTGATAGAATTTGGAGGGATAGAGTTTCACAATCAACGGGAACTGATCTAAGCAAAGCTTTAGGGCATGTTATTTTTAGCAGCAACAATACCACCACCGAAACTGGGCCATTAAAATTACGCAATCCAGTAATATTTATTGAAGGACAAGATATTTTAAATGAGTTTCAATTTAGGCAATTATATAATTTAATAAATATTGGAGATATTAATCTAAATGGATTAATCGAAAAACTTTTTGCCGATGGGCGCGATTTAATTATTTTAGATTTTGGTGATATGCGTAACCGTGATTTAAGAGACTTATCGGAAACGGTGCGTAGATTAATTAATTACGTAAATCAAAATTTAGACCCCGCTGTTGCCAATAATAAATTAACCGTGGCTGGGCATAGTATGGGTGGTGTAGTTGCACGCTATGCCTTAGCAAAAATGGAGCAAACCTATTGCGAAAACCACAATGTAGGTTTGTATGTATCTTATGATGCACCACACAAAGGAGCCAATGTTGCTTTGGGTTTTCAAGAACTAACATACCAAAGCTGGGCTGCTGGAGGATTTTTTGTAGAACAAGATTTACTTGGCGCCTACCTTCAATTAATTTCCATTAGTACCAAAGAAATGGCAAATGCTTATTTTAATATAAGTAATTATGGCCCTACCCCTGAGCATATAAGCTTTTATGATGAATTAAACAAAATGGGAATGCCACAAAAATGCAGAACAGTGGGGGTTGCATTAGGTAATACTGCAAATAATGCATTAGATCCAATTGAAGATTTTGGATATTCATATAACCCTGGAGATGCCTTGCTTAACTTTTCCCAAACTGGAAATCAAACTGTAAATATTACCGTAAGGTCAGTTAATAATACTTCAACACAATCTATTTTGGATTATTACCTTAATGTAAAAATTTTCTCTGAAAAATCATGGTGGTTAGTAATATTTACTGGGTCAACAAATAACGAAACCAATTTGGAGCTAGTAAATTCTACTCGCCCATTTTTATCCCCTAAAGCTTTTGATAATGCACCCGGGGGATACCTAACCATACCTAGGCAAATTGCCAATGGTTTAGGAGGTAATGCCACCACCTACTTTAGACCGCATGTTAATATAATTCCTACAACAAGTGCATTGAATTTGAGGGGTACAGATTTATTTCAAATAAATAAAACCTTGACTCAAATGAGGGATGAGAAGTCCCACAGTTTTGACGAAATTTACCTGATGACCAACAATTACAATTATCCACATGTAGGTATATACCCAAACCTGTCTGATAACATTTTCAGCGAAATTATACATACAATTTCTGCTACTCCATCAAATCTACCTCAAAATCCATTAACTATTTTAGGCAATAAAACATATAATTTTGGGGATAAATC
>VEQB01000546.1 GCA_018883485.1 Bacteroidota bacterium | reverse complement strand
GTACATACCCTTGGCTAAAGCATTAATTTCTAAGGTGATTTTATTTACGCCATAAGAATCTTTGCTTCCTATTAAAACGCCACTTAAACTATACATTTCAACTTTCAAGATTTGTGCCAAACGGTTTTCCGTTTCAACAAAAAGTTCTCCTTTGGCAGGATTTGGGTAGACTAATAATTTAGTATTTAAACCAGCAGCTTGAACCAAGCCTGTACTATTAACAGTAATTTTATTAGAGATAATTCTATTTGAAGGAGCACCAGCACAAGAGCCCGTCCAATTCATTTCTATAATATACTCTTTAGAGCCTGCAATAATGCTAGAATCTGTATATGTTCTAGTGGTAATTGGTAAACTAGCAATACTAAAGAAACCGCCTCCATTTGTTCTTCTATAAACATCAAAGCTAGTACCTACATTTCCGCCAACATAAGCTGTCCAATCTAACTTTTGAGCAGAACCCACTGCTGTTCTTGTAAGCAGTAACCCGCGGTGAGCAACTGAAGCACTACTCTCTATATTACAAGAATCTAAGGCCGTAATTTGGTAAAATGCTCTGCTAGTTGTTATTGGCAATGTTGTATCGGCCACTAGGGCAGGCAATGCAAAAGGATGCGTATGAATTAAACTCCACGGACCAGTTGAGGTATTGCTTCTGTAAATATTATAAGCAGCAATGCCTAATCCCGCATTTTTTTGCCATGCTAGAACTGAATAATTGAAAAGCGTATCTGTAGAAATAATACACAAAGGCTGAGCTAAAATTGTCGCTTTTTGCATTACCTGAACTGAATCTAATTTAGTACATGAGGCGGCATCGGTTAGTCTTAAGGTGTACCAAGCAGCCTTTAAACCGCTTGCCATTGCAGAGGTTTGTATTGGATTGCTGTTCCATTGGAAAGTGTAAGGCAAGGTTCCTCCGCTTACAATGGCAGTAGCTGTTCCATCATTTGCTCCGTTACAAGATTCTGGCGTGCTGCTTAAACTCAAATTAATAGGCGTAGCAGAATTTAATAATATATTTGAATTAGTAACACAACCATTTGTATCGATAACACTTACAGCATAAGTACCAGAAGTTAAATTGATAAACAAAGAATCTTTGCCGTAGGCTCCAGAACCGAATTTATATCGATAAGGTGCCTTACCTCCACTACCACTTAAACGAATACTACCATTAGACAAACCACAACTTGGCTCTGTTTTGGTGGCATTAACTAAAACTTGTGTTACTGTATCTATTACCCTAGTAAAGTTTCTTTCGCAACCATTAAAATCTCTTGCCTTAAGTGCGTAAACACCATGGTTTAAATTAGAAAAAGTAGGGTTTGTTAAAAGTGAACCATTGTTAATTGCATAGAAATAAGGCGAGTTACCGCCACTTGGCACAATGGTAATACTTCCTAAATCTGAAAAACATTTCTTTTGAACCAATGTGGCATTTGCATTAAAAACTGTATTAGGTTGAGTAATGGTTGCATTTAGTGTTTTCTTGCAACCCAACGAGTCAAGCACTACTATTTGGTAAGTACCAGCTTTTAAACCGATGAAATTAGGAGAAACGTAATTTGAATCATTGTTTAATATATATCTATAAGGTCTAGTTCCACCT
>VEQB01000545.1 GCA_018883485.1 Bacteroidota bacterium | reverse complement strand
GCTATACTCCTGAAGCCATCGGTTTAATAATAACCTTCGGTCACATCTTGCACAACAAATCTAAATTGAAAAAATTAATTATATTTACAACCCGATAAGATAGTCCGATTAATAAGGGGGCAAACCACACCCATCGTTAAGATAGTAAATCCGAATAATGTTAGATAATATATTCGTATTGCATGCAAATTGTATTCCCGTTAAAGGATTCAAAAGATCTGGAATTGTTGATTTGCAACGGGGTATAATAAAGTTAATTCCAAATTCTATGTATGAACTAATAAGTTCAGGGAAAATTAATGTTCAAAATGAACTAAATAATTTTTTTGAGAAAGAAGATAAGGAGATATTCTTGTGTTACCTTAATTTTTTAGTTGATAATGATCTTGGTTTTTACACTTCTAATACAACGATGTTAAAGTATTTTCCAGAGTTATCAATGGAGTGGGATTATCCTGCCATTGTTTCGAATGCCATCATAGATATTTCAATTGAAAGTTATAATTTAGAAGAAGTAGTCTTACAACTTAATAAGTTGGGATGCTATTTTATTTCGATTAGAATTTTTAGTTCAATTACATACGATCAATTAATATGCAAGTTGTTATCGATCAAGGTTGGAGAGATAATTTCTTTAGAGATATTTTTGATGTGGAACTATTCCTTTTCATCTGCGAAATTGAAATCTTTACTTCAAAAGTTTAGTTGGGTAAAATCAGTCTTTATTTATAATTCTCCAAAACAACTAAGCACTGAGATTACCAATGATACTTTTGGTCAAATAATTTTCATTAAAAATTCTTTATTCTCAAAGCTTCAATGTGGATTTATACATGAATCTTATTTTGGTATTAACATCCCACTCTTCACCGAAGCTCAGCAACACAACACCTGTCTTAACCGCAAGATAAGCATAGATGTAAATGGAGAGATAAAGAATTGCCCAAGTATGGCAAAAAGCTACGGCAATATAAAAGATACCACCTTGGCAGAAGCTATTGAGAAACCTGGATTTAAAGACCTTTGGTTTATAAATAAAGATAAAATACATGTGTGTAAAGATTGTGAGTTTCGCTACATCTGCACCGATTGCAGGGCTTATATCGAAAACCCTGAAGATATTTATAGCAAACCTTTGAAATGTGGTTACAACCCATACACAGCAGAGTGGGAAGAATGGAGCACCAATCCATTAAAACAAAAAGCCATTGAATATTATGGCATGCAAGAGCTTGTGAAAAAGGAAAAATGAGATGGTGTACCTTGCTTCTTTTTTGTTGGGGTTATGTATCAAGCACCGGTGCCCAAACAACCCTAAGCCTGCAACAAGCCATTAGCCTTGCACAGCAGCAAAGCTTGCAAGCGCTCATTAACCAAAACCAGGCACAGGTAGCCGAGCAAACCTACAAATTGCAGCGCGCACAATTGTTTCCGCAGGTAAACCTCAACGCAAACTTGCCCGGCTACAATAGCAGCATTACCAGTGTAACCCAACCTGATGGTACCATTAAATTTACAACAGTTGAGCAAGCATTTAGCACCATGGGTGTTAGCCTTAGCCAAAAAATTGCAGCTACTGGTGGCACATTTACGGCAAGCAGTAACATCAACAG
>VEQB01000118.1 GCA_018883485.1 Bacteroidota bacterium | reverse complement strand
GGAGATAGCTCTGGAAAAGATAAAAGAAGGCAAAGAGAAAAATTGCCAGATATTTTGATTACCACACCAGAAAGTCTTCATTTATTACTATCTCAAAAGGAAAGCCCAAAACATTTTAAGCACTTAAAAACAATAGTAATAGACGAATGGCACGAATTGTTTGGTAGTAAAAGAGGGGTTCAAGTTGAGTTAGCTTTAAGTACAATAAAGCATTGGAATATAGATTTAAAAATTTGGGGTATAAGTGCAACCATTGGCAATTTAGAAGAGGCAAAACAAGTTTTATTTGGCAAAGATTACGGCTTGAACCTACAACCTTTAATTAAAGCTAGCCATAAAAAACAAATAGAAATCAATACCATTGAGCCAGATAGTATAGATGAATTGCCTTGGGCTGGACATTTAGGCATTAAGTTGATAGAAAAAGTAATTCCGCTTTTTAACTTAGCTAAAACCACTTTGCTTTTTACCAATACCAGAGCACAAACAGAGATTTGGTATCAGCAAATTTTAGAAGTAGCGCCACAATTAGCTGGTAGCATTGCCATGCACCATGGCTCGTTAAGTAGCGAAATAAGAAATTGGGTAGAAGAACAATTGCATCTAGGGAGTTTAAAGGTGGTGGTTTGTACTTCTTCCTTAGATTTAGGCATTGACTTTAGACCTGTGGAACAAGTAATACAAGTTGGCAGCCCTAAAGGAATTGCAAGATTTATTCAAAGGGCAGGTAGGAGCGGGCACCAGCCCGGTGCTGTTTCTAGAATATATTTTTTGCCAACCCACGCTTTAGAATTGCTCGAAGTAGAAGCCCTTAGAGGAGCTATTGATAATGATATTATGGAAAGTCGCTATCCAGTCTATCGCGCATTTGACGTGCTTTGCCAGTACTTATTAACCTTAGCATGTGGGCCAGGATTTTACGAATCGGAACTGTTTGAGCAGGTGAAAAAAACCTTTTGTTTTGAAAGCATGAATGAGGAGGATTGGCGTTGGGTAATGCTACATTTAACCAAAGGTGGTCAGACTTTAGAAGCCTATGATGAATATAAAAAACTTGTTCAAGAAGAGGATGGCAAATGGGTAATGCAAGGTCGTAAGAATAGTATGCAACACAAATTAAGCATGGGAACTATAGTTGGCGACCAATCTGTTCAAGTAAAACTGATGAAGGGCACTTTTTTAGGCACTTTAGAGGAATACTTTGCTACCAACCTAAAAGCAGGTGATGTTTTTGGGTTTGCTGGAAGAAACTTAGAAATGGTGCAACTTAAAGGAAATATTTTAATGGTGCGGTTAAGTAAGCAACAAGCTACCAAAATTCCAAGTTGGCAAGGAGGGAGGATGCCCTTAAGCACAGAATTAGGATGCTTATTAAGAGAGAAAGTTAGTTTAAAAAGAGTTAAAGAGTATACAGAATTTATAAAGATTAAGCCATTGTTGTTATTACAAGAAAACCAATCTGCACTGCCAAACATGCAGCAGTTTCTAATAGAGGAATTGCAAAGTAAAGAAGGTTTTCATTTATTTTTTTATCCTTTCGAAGGGCGTTTGGTTCATGAAGGATTGGCTGCCTTGGTGGCTTATAGATTGTCTTGCGTTTTACCCATAAGTGTTTCTATGGCTATGAACGACTATGGCTTTGAGCTTATTAGCGATCAGGTTTTAGACGCAGAAGAGTTGCTGAGCTACAATGTTTTTAAAGAAGATAACTTAAGAAACGACTTGTTAAATAGCATTAATGCAGCAGAAATGGCTAGGAGAAAGTTTAGAGATATTGCGCATATTTCTGGCCTTATTTTTAAGGGTTACCCGGGAAAACCAATGAAAGGTAAGCATTTGCAAGCAAATAGTGCTTTATTTTTTGAGGTTTTTACTGAATACGACCCCCAAAACTTACTTTTACAGCAAGCCTACGAGGAGCTGTTACAACAACAATATGAAGAAAACAGAATGCGAGCTGCCTTGAAAAGAATTTCTCAGTCCGAGATAATTATCAAAAAATTAGAAAAACCCTCACCCTTAGCATTTCCATTAATGGTTGATCGACTAAGAGGGGGAAGCCTGAGTTCTGAAAGTTTAGCAGATAGAGTTAAGCGGCTGGAGCTAAGTTTTGTCAATAAATTGTATAAAAAGAAGCAAAAGGTTTGAACCTATAAAATAATGGCCTTACTTTTGTCCTATTGGTTAAAATAACAAACTCATACACCCATACATGAAAAAACTCTTGTTTATTGCCCTTACCACTTTGAGTATTGGGGCGTTTGCTCAAACTAATCGTGTAAACGATGCCGCTATTTATTTAAGAAATGGTGAAGTAGAAGAAGCTAAAAAAGCAGCAGAAGAAGCTGTAGCGCATCCAGATACTAAGGCTGACCCCAAAGCTTGGTTTTACTACGTTTCTGTGTTAGATACTGTGTTAAGAAACAAAGCTACCTATGGTAAATTGGTTGATGATAATACCATTACAGCATTTTTTAATGCTTGTATTCAATGCATCAATACAGATGCAAAAAAGCGCTACACCTATTATTGCCAAGAACAAGCATTAATTACAAGCTCCTTCGAAAATGTAAATAAAGGTATTGCGGCTTATGACGCTAAGGAATATGAAAAGGCTATCAAATATTATCAAATGGTAATTGATGCCATTCCTTATGATAAAAATGAGGAGTTGAAGAGAAATAATCTTTCAGAAAAGAATATCTATTTATACATGACCTATTCTGCTATTCAAGCAAAAGACAATGCTAAAGCAAAGGTATTTCTTCAAAAGTTGATGGATTTAAAATACGATGACCATTTAATTTATCTTCAAATGGTAAACATTCATTTAGAAGAAAAAGATACCACGGCAGCTTTAAAAGTTTTGGACAATGCTAGAACTAAATATCCAAGTGAAAAGGATTTGATTAACCAAGAACTAAACATATACTTAGCCATGGGTAAGCAGGATGTTTTGGTAGAAAAGATTAATGCGGCCCTAGAAAGTAATCCAGATGATGTAACCTTGACATTTGTGAGAGGCAATGTGTTTGATAATTTTAGCAGTGAAAATACTAGAAAATTTAAAGCTCAGCGCGATTCTGTAAACATTTGGAAGAGAAGAGCTAGTATAGAGAAGGTTCCAGCAAAAAAGACAATTTATACAACTAACGCCACGGCAGCTCAGAAAAAAGCAGACGAATTCAATACAATAAGCAAAGAATTTGCCACCAAGGCAGAATTAGATTATAAAAAAGTGGTAGAACTAAATCCAGATTACATTGATGCTTGGTATAACTTAGGAGCGTTAACTAATAATAAAAGCACAGAAATTGTTGAGAAGATTAACAATATCCCAAATAACATAACCCAAGCAGATTATGATAAAAGATTAGCGCCTTTGAAGAAAGAGCAAACAGCTGTGTTAAATGAGGCTTTAAAATATTTCCAACAAGCTTTAGCAATTGCAGAAGCTAAAGCAGATGATACCGAAGAGAAGAAAAAAGAGAAAAATGCTTACATGAGAGATATCTTGTATAGTATTCAACAAGTTTATGCCAACCTTGGCGATGAGAAGAGGACGGTTGAAACCATGAATAGGCGTAAAGAATTTGAATAAATAGAATAAGGCAGGTGGGTAACTATCTGCCTTATTATTTAATATATCTATTTAACATAATATTAATTATGAGGTTAAAATTATGCCTTCTTCCTTTTAGCTTTAACCTTCCAATAAGACCCTTTGCCTATTTTCCAAGGAAATCCTAATGATTCTAATTCTTTAATTTTCTTAGGACTTAATTTCCCTTTTCTATATCTGCTTCTTACAGATATCATCCAGTTTCCTAATTGCGGATTATCAGGGAATGTTTGAGGCACTTGGCAATCTCCATATTGTTTTTTAAATTCTTTCAATTCTTTAACTCGCTGTTTCCATATTTCTTCATCTTGATAAATTAAGGTCCATTCAAATCCAATACCCTCTAATAAAGTAATTCTTTCGGACGATAGTTTGTTTAATTTATATAATGTTCTCTGGTTCTGAACCCAAAAACCTAATTTTTCGAAGCCCAAATCTTTAGTGATTTTTTTTACATTGGTAGAGCCGTATTTTTCTTTGTAGTTTTTCAACAATTCAAAATATTCATACCACCTATCAGCAATCTTTTGTTGTAAATCCCATTCAATGCCAGCTTTTTCTAGCAGCTCTATTGTATTTAAATCTAACCTTCCTTTTTTATAGAGTGATTTTTGATGCTGTAAAAAAGTACTTAAAGCCTTGTACTTTCCCTTTCTATCGGCCACGTTAGCATGACCAAATTCTTGCTTGAATACATTTAAATTTTCAAGATGTTTTCGTAAATTTTCATCCAATTCGTTTTTCTTAAAATACCAATCAATACCTACTGCTTCAAGCTTAACTATTTTATCTTGACTCATTTTCCCAGATTTGTAAATAGTTCTTTGGTTTCCTACCCAATTGCCTAGCTTCTTATATTGGGGTAATGCATTTTTTCCTGGCACATTGCAATGTCCAAACTCTTTATTAAATTCCAAAAGAGCTTTATAATTCCTTTCCCAAACAAATTTGTGTGCAACTTCCCATTCAACCCCTAATGAAGTTAACCTCTCTTTATGTTCTGGATTTATGGTTCCCTTTTTATAGTATTGACGGTGTTTTGAAAGCCAGTTACCTAATTCGCCTCTATCTGTGGCAATATTACAATGCCCATTTATCTTTTTAAAATTCTCTAACTCTTTAAACTTTCTTTCCCACAATTCAGCGTTTATAGTGGTTAAAGGGTTCCATTCCATCCCCAAATTATTTAATAATTCAATCTTTTCTTGGCTTAATTTATTTGTTTTGTAACTACTTCGGAGATTATTAATCCAAAATCCTAATAAAGGGTCTTCAGACCATTTAGCAGGAACGCGACAATTTCCAAACCGTGATTTATATTGAATAAGTTTATTAAACATTATTTCAAATTTTTCGCTCTCTGGATTCCATGACATTCCAATTTCTGTAAGGCGATCTACTCTTTCTTTCGTCAACACTTGAAAATCATTTCTTCTTTTTCGCATTCTTTGGGTTAATACCCATTTTTGCAACTCACGGTAATCCAACTGATAAAGCTCTTTTTCGGTTAATCCTTTTTTAAGAAATTTGGCATATTCCTTAAACTTATATTCCCAATTTGTTTCCTCTGGGTCCCAATCAAAATAAATGGTGTCGAGCATGTTTTTATAAAGAGGAGTAATTTTACCTGAACGATAACTTCTCCTTTGCCCTTTGCACCATTGGTACATATTGTAATTTTCTTTCTTGGTTACTAAACAATGTCCATTTTTTTCAAAATATTTTGAAAGTATTTTATAATTCTCAATCCAACTATCTTCGTGAATTTTCCAAATAAAGCCAATTTGATCTAATTTCTTTTTTCGCTCTGGTAGCATGTCAAATTGTTTGGCCCTTTGAATAACAACCCAATTGCGCAACTTTATATTTTCATTCCAATCATGTGGCACCTTACAATTTCCAAAGCGTTCTTTATATTCCACCAAATGCTGAAACATGGCCTCCCAATTGTTCGTAAAAAACCGAATTTGTCCAAACACCTCGGTAATTTCCTTAACTTCATCATATAAGGTAAAAGGAGGACAAATCTCTTCTAACCCTAATTCATTGCGTAAATTCTTTTCGTTTTGTCTAAAAAATTGCAAGTCACTTAAAAAATCATTGGTACGAATGCTTCTGAAATTATTTACAAAATCGAAAATAACAGGCTGCCCCTTAAAACCAACTTTAAGACAACGGCCAATTTGCTGATAGAAAATAGTAGGTGATTCTGTTGGTCTTAAAAGAATTACACCATTAACATCTTCAATATGTAAACCCTCATTAAGCATATCAATAGAGAAAAGTAAATGAACAGTATTGGCACCTTTACCATTCATAAAGTTCTTTAAATTTTTACTTCTATCTGATTCGGCGCTAGTAACTCTATAATTAATTACTTTAACTTTAGGGAAAGCCTCTTTAAACCAATTGGATACAGACTGCTCCATCTCATTGATATGTTCATTTTCCTTGCAAAAAACAATGAACTTATTCATTCCAGGTTGAATATACTTTTTAAGTATATCCGATATCCCTTTTGTGCGTTCCCAATTAATATTTGCAACTTCAAGCTTATTAATTAAATTTTCCTTTTGAATAGAAGTTTGCCTGCTTGTATATATTTTTTGGCTCAGATTTTCAGTTTCTTCTTTTAATGAATATAACGCAGTAACATATTTAGGCATTGGCAATATCTTTTTCACAATAGATTGCGAAAGACTTAAATTCTCTGCCACTACCCCATCAAAAATTTCCATACTCATATCTCTACCGCCATCCAGGTAGCGTATTGGGGTAGCGCTGGTTCCAAATACTTTCGCCTTTGGATATGCATTTAAAATTTCTTGAACACCTCGCCCCCATTCTTCTGCACCGCATCTATGAAATTCATCTAATACAATAAACTCAAGTTTCAATTGACTTAAGGCTTCAATTGTTTGATACATTGAATGGGCATACGTCATGAAAATGATATTTTCACTTTCCCACCTTATGTGATTTTTTATTTGTTCTATAATATAGTGTGAAGGTGCCATCACCAAACGCGCAGAACCTTTGTAATCACTAAGTAATTTTGCAATAAGATAAGTTTTCCCGGTGCCTGTAGCCTGCACAACCGCAACCCTTTTATTTCTTTTAAAGAGTTTTGTTACCTTTTCATACGTGTTTTGATTATGGGCAAATAGCTGAATTTCGGGCTCTTTTCGCTTTGTTTCACTATATTTTCTAATCAGACTTTTGATGTGTTCTTCATCCTGTAAAAGCAAATTATGCTCCTTAAGCCTGTTACACTTTTCATCAAAACCAGCTATAGAAATAATGGCAAACTGATTGCAGCTATAAATGCAACTTTTTA
>VEQB01000117.1 GCA_018883485.1 Bacteroidota bacterium | reverse complement strand
ACACTTGCCTACCCTTCTTAATCTCCTGCTTCATGAGGCCATTCACTGCAAGTCTATTGGCATCAAAGCGTAACAAGGTATGAATAGGCTTTCTTCCAGCAGGCAATTCATCTATAATAGAAGTATCTAAATCGCCGTAGAGGGTCATGGCCAAGGTACGCGGAATAGGCGTTGCCGTCATAACTAATACATGCGGGGGCTTGGTGCTTTTCTTCCATAAACGCGCGCGTTGCTCTACTCCAAAGCGATGTTGCTCATCAATAATGGCCATACCTAAATTTTGAAATTGCACAGCATCTTCAATCAATGCATGCGTGCCTATTAAGATATGTACCTCACCTTGTAGCAACTCTTGTAAAACAACTTTCCTTTCTTTGCTAGGGGTTGAGCCTCTTAACAACTTCACATTAACGGGCATATCGCGCAATAAAGCTGTTATGGTTTCGTAATGCTGCCCAGCTAAAATCTCGGTAGGCGCCATCATGCAACTTTGGTAACCATTATCTAAAGCCATCAGCATACTCATTAAAGCTACTACTGTTTTACCGCTGCCCACATCGCCTTGAACCAAACGATTCATCTGAATTCCAGTACGCACATCATTTCTAATTTCCTTTATTACCCTTTTCTGTGCATTTGTTAATTCGAAAGGCAAATAATATTTAAAGAAAGTATTGAAGTGCGCCCCAATAGTTTTGAGCTCAATGCCATTGTGTAACTGCTCACGCTTTACTTTTAAACGCAATAGCCGCAATTGGATAAAAAAGAATTCCTCAAATTTGAGTCTAAACTCTGCCAAACCTAGCGTTTTAACATCCTGAGGGAAGTGTATTTGTTGCAGAGATTGCTGTCTATTAAGCAGCTTATGTTGCTGCAATAATTTTACTGGTAGGTTTTCTGACACTTCAAATTTCGGGTCAGACAAAAGCGTGTGCACAAGCTTCATCAAAGCTTTAGAGTCTATGCCCCTAGCCTTCATTTTTTCTGTAGCATTGTACATGGGCATAATGTGCAAGTACTTCTTAGTGGCTGCATCATCAGGATCGTCTAAGCTAGGATGCGCAATATTGATGGTTCCATTAAACTCTGTGGGTCTGCCAAAAACCAAATACGTTTTATTGGCCACAATAGATTCCTTTACCCATTTAGCCCCTTGAAACCAAACCAATTCTAAGATACCAGAATCATCACGTAAATCTGCCACCAGGCGTTGGCCTCTTTGTTTGCCTACCATTCTTAGGTTAGAGATAGTACCTTTTACCTGTACGTATGGCATATCAGCCCGCAGCTCACTTACCTTATAAACAGTGCTTCTATCAACATGCCGGTAAGGCAAATGAAAAAGCAAATCATTAAAAGTAAAAAGTTGCAACTCCTTTTTCAACAGCTCTGCCCTTGCAGGACCAACGCCTTTGAGATATTCTATGGGATTTTGCAGATAAGTAATCACGCTACAATTTTACAATTTATCTGTATTTTGCCGCCATGCAAAGATTATGTTTATTCCTCCTAGTGATGTTAACAGTTAACCTGAACGCACAAAAACTGTTCCCTGTAGAAAAAAAAGGGAAATGGGGTTATATGAATCAGGAAGGCAAAATGCTCATTGATTTTAAGTACGACTTGGCCCAAAATTTTAATGAAGGCTACGCTTCTGTAGCCTTAGGTAACATGCCGTGCTTAATTGATGCCAAAGAAAATAGAGTTATAGACACTGGTATTTACCAATTTATTGGCACCTACTCCGAAGGTTTAGTGTCGGTAATGGATTATAAATTTAGGCGTTATTATTTAAATGCAAAAGGCAAAGCAGTGTTGAACCTACCCGCCGAAATTTATGATGCCCGCCCCTTTTATAAAGGTTTAGCACGTGTAGGCAAGAAAATAGATATTGTGCAGCAAAAATTTGGGTTCGACATTAGTAATTTAGGCTATGTATTTGGCTATATGCGTAAAGATGGCAGCATGGCTACAGAGTTTAAGTTTGACGATGGAGATGATTTTCTAGACCCTATTTCTCGCGTAATGATAGGCACCAAATTTGGGTTACTAGATAGCAGTGGCAAGATAATTCTTGAACCCACTTATCAATTGATTAGCCCCTTTAACGAAGGTCTTGCCGTTGCCAATGTAATGGGCAAGTTTGGGTATATTAATGAGCAGGGCAAGTTAGTTATTGAACCAAGCTTTACCTATGCCATGGAGTTTAACGAAGGATTGGCTGCCGTAGAAATTGATAATAAATTGGGGTTCATTAACACCTTAGGTGAGGTAGTAATTGCTCCTCAATACGATGAGGTTAGACCCTTTGCCGAAGGCCGCGCAGGAGTTTTATACATGGGCAAATGGGCATTTATAGACCCCAAAGGCAACTATATTTACCAGCCTTATTTTGAAAGTGTAGGTTATTATAATGAAGGAGTTTGTCCGGTGCGCGTAAAAGGTAAATGGGGCGCAATTGACAAGCAAGGAAAAATATTAGTTCCCCTAGAATTTGAAAATGTAGGCATCTTTGAAGACGGACTAGCAGAAGTTTTGTACAGAGGCATTAACCTTTACGTTAACAAACGAGGCGAACTCCTTCCAAGAGTTAATTAGCTAATAGCTGTCAGAAGGCAACCAATATTCCTTTACCAATGCTGTGCGCCAAAGGCCAGGAGCCAGAGGCTAAAGGCAACTTTTTTTTACCACAAAGTACGCCAAGAGTTTTTTGCGCTTGCAATAGTTTTAAGAACACCAAGGGAGGCCTATGGCCTCAGATTTAAAAAGATTACTTGTGGTAAGAGAAGGGCACCTTTGTGTGCAGCAGTGTTAAGCTAGAGGCCAGAAGCCAGCTGCCTAAGTCTTTACAAATTTTCAGCAACAACTTCCTTAACTTCCGGCACCATTCTAGTAAGCATGCCTTCAATACCGCGTTTAAGTGTAACGGTAGAAGAAGGGCAACCACTGCAAGAACCTTTAAGCTCAACTGTTACAATGCCATCTTCAAACGACTTAAACGAAATCATGCCACCATCGGTTTCAACGGCTGGTTTAATGTAAGTATCTAATACATCTATAATTTGCGCAACAACCACACTGTCGGCACCCACATACTTATGAGGAGCAGTTCTTTGAATTACGATAGGTTCATCGGCTGCTACGTATGCCTTTAAAAATTCTTTGAGAATAGGAATTACTTCATGCCACTCTGTGCCAGCCAAGCGGGTTATGGTAACAAAGTTATTCATGATAAAGACGCCATTTACAAAGCTAAACTCAAACAAACTCTTAGCTAGGGGAGAAACCTGGGCTTTTTCCTTGGTAGGAAAATCCATGGCATCATCTGGTAAAATCATGCTAGTGAAGACAAACTTCATGGTTTCTGGATTTGGCGTTTCCTCAGCGTAAACATCCAAGTATATAGATTTATCTGACATTTTGATTTAAATTAGGTTACAAAGATAGACAAGCCCAAGCAAATATTGTTTAAGGAACCAAAATAGCCAAACATTCCCAAATAAGAGATGGCTCAAAGCCTCTGGAAAGGGCATATTGATAAGCCTTATTTTTCAACTCGGCTGGTTTTTTTGCCTTGATGCTGCTTAATTTCTTTTCTAACACCTCTTGTAAGGTTTGTTTGTAATCTGATTCCTCAATTTCCTTCAAACCCAATTGAATGCAATATTCTGAGATTTCGCGCATTTTAAGCTCTTGTTTGATGCGCAACCTACCCCATTGTTTTACCCTAAATTTGCCACCCGAAAAAGCTTTTGCAAAACGCTCTTCATTGAGATAATTTAACTCTATTAATTTTACCAAAAGCCCATCTGCATCTGCTCCATAAATACCCCATTCGGCAAGGCGTTCCAAAACCTCTTTATGGCATCGCTCTTGATACGCACAAAAAGAGGCAGCTTTAATGAGCGCATCACTAATACTTACATGGGCTTTATCCTTTTTCAAGTCATCAAAAATAGGGAAATTTAAGTATATCAATAAATAGGATGTATCTTCAATATCAATAGTCTAATATTAATTTTTAATTTTATATTTGAAGTACTAAAATCCAACTACAAATGTACATATGGACTTTCTAACACTCACAAAACAAATCGTATTAAAACACATTGATTCAAATAAATATCAAGTTTTTTTATTTGGAAGTAGAGCTTATGGTAACGAGAAATTTTTTAGTGATATAGATATTGGAATTCTTGGTAAGGAGGCTGTAAATTCAATTATTCTAGCTGATTTGGAAGCCGAATTGGAAGAAAGTTTAGTACCTTTCAAAGTGGATTTAGTTGATTTTAATAAAGTAAGCATTGACTTTAAAAATCAGGCAATGCAAAAAATAATAAAATGGAATTAGCGCAAAAGTACACCGCATTATGTCATTCTTTAGTATTGGCGTTAAATGACTTTGAATTGGCCATGAATGCAGATTTTGCAAAATATAACTCCTTAGAAATTGATTGGATTAAAAACGCACAAATTCAAAAATTTGAATTTTGTATAGAACTTTTATGGAAAACGGCCAAGGTATACCTAGAATCAATTGAGGAGAAAATTTATACCCCAAAATTAACGATTAAAACCTTATTTATTCTTCAGATAATAGATGAACAGAATTATCTGGGATTAATGAATTGTTTAGCAGATCGGAATCAATTAAGTCATATTTACAAATCAGAAATGTTTGACTTAATCCAAACCGAAATGCCTAAGCATTTAGAAAATATAAAAATTGCCTCCAATATTTTAAACTCGCTTAAAATTAATTAAATAATAAAGGACTTCTTTTTCTGCCAAAGGCTAAGGGCCAAATGCTAAAGGCATATTGACTATCCTCAACATCACCTATCTTGCGGCACTTGAAAAACAACCAAGCACTGTTTCTACTTTTTACCGCAAATGCCATCAGTGGCTTTGCTCAAGGTATGAGTATGCTTGCGGTTCCATGGTATTTTGCAGTAAAACAACAAAGCGAAGTCTTTAATTTTTCTTATGGTGTGCTCACATTTGGCGTACTTTTCTTTGGCTTATATGCAGGCACTTTGGTAGATAAATATAGCCGAAAAAAGAACTTTTTATTTACCAATTTATTCTGCGGCATCGTAGTTTTTGGCGTTGCACTCGTTGGTCTGCTTAACCAAGAATTACCTAACTTAATGGTTATACTCGTATTTGGCTTAACCATGTTTAATTACAATATACACTACCCTACCCTTTACGCTTTTGCCCACGAAATTACAGAGCCGCAAGAATACCAACGTGTAAATTCATGGATAGAAATTGCAGGCCAAAGTACTTCGATACTTTCTGGCGCTTTAGCTGCTGTATTATTAGATGGGTTAACAGAACCCTTCGTAATTGCTAAATGGGAAATATGGGATATCTTCTTGCTAGATGGAAGCACCTATTTTCTTGCAGCATTGCTTATTTACTTCATCAAACACAAAGCCACCAAACACTATTCGGTTCAAACAGGCTCTGTGCTAGAACGCGTAAAAACTGGCTTCAGCTATTTAAAAAAACACCCACAACTTCTAGTATTTGGACTCTTCTCTTATGCTGTTTTTGCAGCCTTAATTGTGGCTATACATTCTTTGTTGCCGCTTTATGTAGACCGCAATCTGCAGAGAGAAGGCTCAGTATTTGCCCTTGCAGATATGATTTATGCCATTGGGGCATTAGGAGCTGGACTTTTTGTAGGTAAAGTATTTGAGGAAAAACAAACCGTAAGAGCCATTATAATTTTAACTTTTTTGGCCTCCTTAATCTTCTTCTGGCTATTTGTAGCCAAAAGCGTTTGGGTTTTATATGTGTATTCAATTTTACTAGGTTTTTGCAATGCTGGCATTAGGGTTTTACGACTCACCTATTTCTTTCAGCATATACCCAATGAAGTAATGGGAAGAGTAAATAGTATATTTAATATGAGCAATGTGCTTACCCGAAGTGTATTCATCTTTTTGTTTTCAATTCCCTTCTTTAACTTTGAATCCAATGTAATATATACCTTTCTAATTCTCTCTGCCTTTTTAGGAGTTGCTGGTTTGGTATTGATACTAAATAATAAAAAAGAAAATGCGCTTTAACCAACTCCATACTATTTGCGAAGGTTACTTATTTGAGCCTTCTAAAAATGATGCAGAAATACTGCATTTACTTACGGATAGTAGAAAAATGGTATTTGCCGAACAAGGATTATTTATTGCCATTAAGGGAGTTAGAAACGACGGCCATCTTTACCTGAAAGAAGTATATGAACAAGGGGTAAGGTTATTTTTAATTGAGGAGGGAAATTATGATGTACAAAGCTTAACACAATTAAAAGAAGCAGGTATTTTTATTGTAAAAAATAGTTTGGTTGCCTTACAAGCAATGGCAACTTACCATCGTAATTTATTCTCCTATCCCATTACTGCCATAACAGGAAGTAATGGTAAAACAATTGTTAAAGAATGGCTCACTCATTTACTAAAAGAAGATTTTAGAATAGTAAGATTAGTAAATAAAGCAAAAGCGGGAAATGAAGCAGCCTTTAAAAAGCTGCTTAAGATGGTAGAACCAGATCTCAAGAAAATTGCACCTCACTTTTTCATTGTCGGCGGAGACAAAGAAGATGTAATGCAAGAATTGAGATTAGGTGTATTTAAAGCAGTAAATTCCTACGATTGCACCAAAGACACAACATTCAAGAACTTTTGCGTAAATTTAGTTTGTAAAAGACATCTTGCCACAGCTATAGCATCTGCGAAAAGAATGAAGAATTCAGCGTTGAATGATTCTATTTCGTTAGATGCTCCTTTTATTTTAAATGATGATGGCAATTTTCATTCTTTAGGCGACTATATACCTGATAAGAAAAATCCTTATGATGAATCTCCAGAAGTAAATTTAGTAGAAGATCTCATTGTCAGAGAAGAATTAGAATTGAACTCTGAAATGTTGATGGATAAACTCACACCACTAGAA
>VEQB01000544.1 GCA_018883485.1 Bacteroidota bacterium | reverse complement strand
GGCCCAGGAGGTATGAATATGGATGATATCTTTAGCCAATTTGGAGATGTGTTCGGCGATGGGCATCCTTTTGAATCTTTCTTTGGTGGCAGCAGCAGACGCGGCGGTGGCGGCGGCCGCAGACAACGCGTAGGTACAAACCTTAGGGTTAAAGTAAAACTTACCCTTGAAGAAATCTCAAAAGGTGTTGAAAAAAAATTAAAAGTAAATAAGCAAGTAGCTTGCTCCTCTTGCGCTGGAAATGGCGCAAAAGATAAATCTTCCTTTAAAAATTGTGGCACTTGCGGAGGCTCTGGGCAAGTAAGAAGAGTTACCAATACCTTCTTGGGGCAAATGGCAACAACAAGCACCTGCCCTACTTGTAATGGAGAAGGAAACGTAATTACCAATTCCTGCTCGTCTTGCAGAGGTAGCGGCAGAATGGATGGAGAAGAAGTAATAACCGTAAACATACCTGCTGGTGTAGCAGATGGCATGCAACTCTCTATGAGCGGCAAAGGGAATGCCCCAGAAAGAGGTGGCATTCCAGGAGACTTAATTATCTTGATTGAAGAAGTAGAGGACCCAATTCTTAAAAGAGATGGTAACAATATCATCTATGATTTATACCTCAATTTTGCAGATGCTGCTCTTGGCACTCAAGTTGAAATCCCAACAGTTGGCGGTAAGGTTAAGTTAAAAATTGATGCCGGTACGCAGGCAGGAAAAATTCTCAGGTTACGTGGCAAAGGTTTGCCAGAATTAAACTCTGGATATACTGGAGATCAATTGGTGCAGGTAAATATTTGGACTCCAAAAAAACTAAACAACGACGAGCGTGCTCTCCTAGAAAAACTGCGTGTAGCTGAGAATTTTGCACCTAAACCAGAAAAAGGCGACAAAGGTTTCTTTGATAGGATGAAAGAGTTTTTTAATTAAAATTTAGGGCAACCTAACCGGCCTCGAGAAGGGGTAATATTGATAAATAAACCTATACCTGTAAAGAAATGACCATCTGGGGGTATCCACGACTTTTTGTGTAGATTTCCCGACATTTTATTGGATGTTGAAATGTTTACATTGTTCTCCCAATAAATACTTACGTTCTTAAACAATCTAAAACCAAGACTAATTCCAAAATTTCCAATCACAGCAGCTTGCTTTTTAACTTGGTTTTTAAAACCAGCCATTTCCCCATCATAACCAACAGTGGAGTATAAATCAGCAATCTCTCTGGCATTTGGGTCTACCGTAAAATACATAGACTTAAAATAAGTTCCCCCCAAACCAATAGAACCGTTAACAGTAAATCTGCTTTGGGTTAATCTTATGTTATGGTTAAAACTATAGGCAACATTAAATTGGGCCTCATCAAAATCGCATTGTGAGCCTTGGGTATTCTCAGACTTTAATGTTTGCATGCTACCATGGCGATAATTCAAACCAATTTCAAAATCATCATTGATGGCTTTATAAATTGCACCAAAAAAAGTAGGCCTTGTTTCATCAAAAATGCCATAATTTGTAGTAATGGCATAATCCATTTGATTGGATAAGTAAAACGCGTTTCCTACCCCACCACCAAATCTAAAATCTTCTAAATACCAACCCTTGCCAACCCTGGCAGAAGGCAAAGAAACAGCCATTACTGTAAG
>VEQB01000543.1 GCA_018883485.1 Bacteroidota bacterium | reverse complement strand
ATCCATAAGCCTTTATATTATAAGCAATAAAAATTTAATTTTCTATTTAACAAATGCTTACTACTTCGTTTACTCTAATAAATATAAAATTCCTAGCTTAGTTCTACTGTTTCTTAACCAATAACAAATTTACATTTACAGCAATCTCCTCAGCAATCTTGGCTGTAACAATTGTAGGTATGGTTATTTTATGGTCGGCCACCTTTACTTTAAAATCGCTTAACAATTGCACTTTACCATCTTTCACAATTACTTTACCAGTAATTGTTCTATTCTGATCTACTCCATGTATGTTTAATACTCCCGTAACTGTTACAGGTGTTTCTCCATCGGTGATAAAATCTACTTTCTCATTTATCTTTCCTTTAAAAGTACACTTTGGATAAGTTTCACTTTCCATGTACTTCTCATTAAAGTGCTCTTGCATTAATTTATTCTCAAATTCAAAAGCAGTATTGGTAATGGCCACTGCTACTTCTTGTGTTTCTGCTTTTAAAACAGCTAAAACACTTGCGTTTTCAGCTTTAATATCTTCAACAGGAGTTTTAGAAAAGAACCCTACTTTGCCTGTTGAAGTAGAATACAATTGCGCATTGGCTAACAATGCGGCGCTCATAAGGAGCAAAGAGAACATTATTTTTTTCATTTTTATAACTTTTATACAGTTAACACAAATACCTTACCAAGATTATCCTTTCTTCTTCTTTTTATCAAATGAGAAAGTTCTAGAAATGTTAAAACCTAGCCTTACGCCGCCATCTTTCCAAGAATAACGTGTATCATTTACCATGTGTTGCTCTAACATGCCTTTGCCGTTGCTTAGCATTACCTGAAACACGTGCCCTCCTGTTTCTAAATCAAAACCCAAAGCTAAGTAATCGTGCAAAGTCCCTCCTGCATCACTTTTCATATCTCTTCCATTTAATCTTGGATAGTATTAAACATTAAATCTTACACTTCTGTTTAAACGAAAACTTCCCCCTGTTCCTATTGCATAAATGGTGTTAGGGTCTGCTTTATAATAAACCAAATTTTTATGCACCATACAAGGTGCAATTTGCAAGCTTAATTTATCGCTAAACTTTCTAGCAATAATAATTTGATTAAAATAACTCATGCGAGATGAGAAATAATTATTCCTATTGGGATTTGCCCATTCGGTGGTATTGATTGCCATATTTCCATAGTAATTCAAGGTAATAGGCATCCCTCCTTTTCCTCTGCTCTGCGAAAGCAATTTTATTTTCAAATTACCATCATAGGTTTTGCCAACAGAACTTCTAGCCAATCCAACCTGTATTTTATCTGTTAAGCCATAATCAAAAACCAATCTTATATTGGCTTGATCCAAACCCCATAACTCATAAGCACCCTGATTTACCTCGCCAAAGCGGTGTAAAATTACAAAGTTTAAATGCTTGGCAGCAACATGCTCATTGCTTTGTCCATTAATAACTCGAGTAGCTTTAAAGGTTGCGTAAACAGGAACAGGTTTCTGCGTCTGTTCGGCCTCTAACATGTTTAACAAATCATCTTGCGCATACACATTTATGGCTGTAATAAAAAACAAGATTACCGAATATAGTTTTTTCATACTAGGTTTAATTATTTGGGGCTCCAGCATCTAACCATTTCTT
>VEQB01000542.1 GCA_018883485.1 Bacteroidota bacterium | reverse complement strand
GCGCTGTATCATGCCCAAGAAATTTAACACTCGCCTTGCCATCTTTGGCATCTAAACTTGCTACATATTTTCTGGCAGATTGCTCCAAATCTGGTAACACACATCTAAAAATGCCATTAGGTTGTAAGAGGGTATACGTATTTTTAAGGGCTTGTCTAAAATCATCTAATGATAAATGTTCTAAAACATGTGAGGCATATATACCCGCGCACGAATTAGGTTCAAACGGAAGGCCTTTTACTATATCTCCAAACCTTACTTGCGCATCAAATTGAAAAGGTAAAAAAGATTTAAAAACACTTCCTATCAAAGGAATTTTTTGTATTTTTAGACTTGGCGAGGCATCATAATTTAGCCAACTCTTGGGAGCTACCTTTCCACAACCGTATTGCACATATAAATTTTTCGTCATGCCTTAAGCCTTCTTTACTAGTTCTATTAAGCGGTCTACCTCATTGGTAGTATTATAAATATGGGTAGACACCCTAAGCGCATTCAATCCATTTTCATGCACTACCCTTATTCTTACCTTGTTTTCTGCGCAGATTTTGTAAAAATCGTTAAAATCTACTCCCTTTATTCTAAAGCCATTTACAGCGCAGCGCGATTTATCTTCTGTAGGCGTAATCAACTCTATCTTATCTCCTAATTTTAGTAATTCTTGTTGGGTATATGTGCCTAAGAAATGAATACGTTCATAAACTTGTTGAATACCTATACTTTCTATAAAATCTATGGCAGCTTCTACGCCTCGGTACAAACCTAAAGCTTGAGTTCCGCCATAATAGCGGTGTGCAGAGTCGGTTAAGGCGCCTGGCGAAATAGGCACGGTGGCCATATTCCATTTGGCATTGTCACTACCACCACCCACAGCCCTCGATTCTAAGGTGTTTTGAAATGATTTTTTAACATATAAGAAGCCAGTTCCTTTTGGTCCAAGCATCCATTTATGGCAGCAAGATGCATAAGCATCACAGTTCATGTTGTGTAAATCTAAAGGAAGCATACCAGGGCCGTGCGCTCCATCTATAAAGGCAAATAGGCCATTAGCTTTAGCCCAATCACATATTTCTTTGGCAGGTAATATTTGGCCTTGTGTACACGGAATATGCGGTATAGCTATGGCTTTTGTCTTTTTGGTAAGCAAAGCCTTTATACGATTTAAAGTTTCGTCGGCAGTAGCTGCGGGCGTAAAAACTTTAATTACAATCCCATCAATTCTTTGGCGGTTCAACCAAGGTAAGGCATTGCCAACATGCTCATGGGTAGTAAGAATTACCTCATCTCCTTTTTTTAGCGGTAGGCCATTACAAACAATATTGATACCATCTGTTACATTATGGGTTAGTGCAATTTCATTTTCGTTTGCCCCTACAAACTTCCCAATTTTAGCTGCTGCACTTTCCCAACCTCCATAGTTTCCATACATATCTCCGTCGAGCATTCCTTTTCTAACCGCTTCAATTACTGGGTATGGCGAGGGTCCCATGGTTCCGTTGTTTAAATACGCCCAATCTTTTTGCAGTGGAAACTGTTGCCGTATTATTTTCCAATAGTTTTCGTCTTCAACCGAAGCTGGATAATTGGGCAAAGGTGCTAGTTCCAAATTTTCTGAAAAAACAGTCAAAGGGCCAGCC
>VEQB01000541.1 GCA_018883485.1 Bacteroidota bacterium | reverse complement strand
TTTTAGGTGCATCTTTGCTTGATAAAACATCAATTCAAGACCTTCTTAAAAAACCTTATGATCAAGAAATCAAAGAACAATTATATAATCAACTGAAAATCTTTTAATTTAAACGGGACACTAGTGAATTAATTTTATAATTAATTATTCTAGGTAATCTTACAGCAAATAAATTTGACTTTTAGCAAATTGCGCTTATATTTGCAGCATTATGAATGAATTAAGAGGGGACCAAAAGTCCCCTCTTTTGTTAACTATGCAGATAGCAGAACAAATAAAAATGTGGAGTTCGGAGGTTTTAGACCCTTCGGTATTTATTGTAGACATTGAGTTTAAACCCGGTGGTGGCAAGCTATTGGTGCTTATAGATAGCGATGGGCCACTTACCATTGAACAATGCCGGAGCCTAAATAGACACCTTTCTAATAAATTAGATGAGTTAGACTTTGGAGATAATCCCTACAAATTAGAGGTTTCTTCGCCGGGGGTAGATAAACCGCTTTTTATATTTAGGCAGTATCCTAAACATATTGGAAGAGAGTTAAAAATTACCTTGAAAGCAAAAACAGAATTGCTAGGTAAACTACTTTCTATTGACGGTGAAACCCTGCATCTGCAATTAAAAGACAATAAAAAAGCCTACCAAGCTAAAGAACCAATATTTAAAGACTTAGCATTTGCCGACATTGAGGAGGCGTATGTTATGGTTTCATTTAACTAAAACTGAAAATATAAATTTAAATTAAGAATATGCACAGTGCTGGATTAATAGACTCGTTTAGTGAGTTTAAAGAATTTAAAAACATCGACCGCGCAACCATGCAGCGCGTATTGGAAGACGTATTTCGTGGAATGCTTCGCAAACGCTTTAATAGCGACGAAAATTTTGACGTGATTATCAATGATAAAAGTGGTGACTTAGAAATTTGGCACAACCGCGTTATTGTGCACGATGGCGAAGTAGAAGATGAAAACACGCAAATCTCTATAACCGATGCCCACAAAATTGAACCCGATTTTGAAATTGGCGAGGATGTTACCCAAGAGGTTGGTTTGGCTATTTTTGGGCGTCGTGCAGTACTTTCTGCCCGTCAAACTTTATTGTCGAAAGTATTAGAATTAGAAAAAGACGAATTCTACAAACGCTACAAAGACCGTGTGGGCGAAATTATTACCGGTGAGGTTTACCAAATCTGGAAAAAAGAAATCATGATTTTGGATGATGCGGGTAATGAATTGTTGTTGCCAAAAACAGAAATGATTCCAGCAGATTTCTACAAAAAAGGAGATTCTATTCGTGCAGTAGTTTTGAAAGTAGAAATGCACAATGGCAACCCTAGAATTATTCTTTCGCGCACCTCGCCTGTTTTACTTGAGCGTTTGTTTGAGCAGGAAGTGCCAGAAATTATAGATGGCTTAATTAGTATCAAGAAAATTGTACGCGAACCAGGCGAACGTGCCAAAGTTGCTGTAGAAAGTTACGATGACCGTATTGATCCAGTGGGCGCTTGCGTAGGTGTGAAAGGTGCCAGAATTCACGGAATCGTTCGTGAGTTGAGAAACGAAAATATAGACGTAATCAATTACACAACCAATACCAATTTGTATATCCAACGTGCTTTACAGCCCGCTGTGATTTCTAGAAT
>VEQB01000540.1 GCA_018883485.1 Bacteroidota bacterium | reverse complement strand
GCTGTATTATAGGCATTGATTAAATCGCTGTAAGATTTTTCTGCAGAGGCACCCAACACCAATGGTTTGCTTAAAGACGTTTTAATTTTTGGTGCAAATAAGTTGGTTAGCTGTGTAAAGGTTTTGTCTTGTAAGTAAACGGTAGCAGCCGTATCGCCTCCATTTAAAATAGAAAATCCATCAGAAATGGTAATGCCTGTAATGGCATTCACAAAAATATCGGTTGCCTCTGGTGCAGCATCCTCTGCCGCGCGGTTAATAGCCGTAATGGCATTGTCTAATAATAAATTTCCGCCGGGTATACTGCTCAATACATTATAAATAGGCTGTGCTTCTGCTGGTAATAAAATTTTTACAGCCTCATCTTTTAAATAACCATTTACCGCAGATAAGGTAGTAACGGAGGTATCAGTTCCTACTTTTAAAGCCGCTTTTAAGCCGGTAACCACTTCTTCATTGGTAAGGCCAAGGTCTTCTAAGATTTTGCTAGCCTCTTCGCAAGAACTAAAACTAAATGTGGTTAGGAGTAGTCCAACTATAAGGACAAATTTTCTGCTAATTTTCATGGAACAAGTATAACAAGTTTTCTCCGCATTTGAAAAAGTGACAACTATCTATATATTGCGTCTTTAACCTAATAATAATATGAGCGGAACAGCGGCAAGAACAGACCACCCTAAAGGACTGTATTTTTTGTTTTTTACAGAGATGTGGGAGCGATTTAGCTATTATGGCATGCGGGCCATTTTTATTTTATTTATGACCAAAGTGCTGATGATGCAGGATGCAGATGCCTCCGAGATTTATGGAAGCTACACTGGTCTTGTTTATTTAACCCCGCTTTTAGGCGGCTATTTATGCGATAAATTTTTGGGTAATCGCCGCAGTATTATCATTGGTGGTGTATTAATGGCATTTGGACAATTCTTAATGTTTTTAAGCGCCTCTACCGGTGGAGGTCCTTCCGCAGTTTCTATTATGTGGGCTGGCTTAACAGCAATCATTATTGGAAATGGCTTCTTTAAACCCAATATTTCTACCATGGTAGGTCAGTTATATCCAGCCGGAGACCGCAGAATAGACAGTGCCTTTACCATTTTCTACATGGGGATTAACTTAGGGGCATTTTTCTCTCCTTTAGTTTGTGGGTCTATGGATTTTAAATATGGTTTCTTAGCCGCTTGCGTTGGTATGATTATTAGTTTAATCACGTTCGTTTTGTACCAAAAGAAATATTTAATCTCAGAAGAAGGCAAGGAAATTGGCTTACCAGTTCAAAAACTAGATATAAAAAGCATGGGTATGATTGTTGGCTCTATAGCTATTATTTTCTTTATGCTAAACTTTAAACAGCTATTTAAAAGCGATATAGAAATCATTAGTTATTTAATTTATGGGGCTATGTTGGCCATGCCTATTATTATCTTAAGCGATAAAAGTTTGAATAGCATAGAAAGAAAAAGAATTATAGTTATTTTTATTCTTGCCTTTTTTGTGATTTTTTTCTGGGGTGCTTTTGAACAAGCAGGTGCATCTTTAACCTTATTTGCAGATAGGCAAACAAACCGCAACTTAATGGGTTGGGAAATGCCCGCTTCTTATTTTCAATCTATTAATCCCTTAGCGGTTATTATTTTAGCGCCTGTATTAACA
>VEQB01000116.1 GCA_018883485.1 Bacteroidota bacterium | reverse complement strand
ATCTAATTGATGCCACATTAGAAAAGAAAGCAGCTTCATTTAGATATTTAATCTTCTCAAAATTAAGAAATAAGAAAAAAATTTCTCAATTGGAGCTAGCAGAAGCACTAGAGCTATCACAATCATCAGTGGCTAAATATGAAAAAGCCAATGCTCAAATAAAATTCAATACATTGCTCTTATTGTGCGACTTTTTTGAGGTTGACCCTAAGGAATTACTTGTTGATGGAGATCCGTTTTACCCCCCCCCAAATCTCAAAAAGCAACAACTTGGAGATAAAACAAAGCGAGGCAACAAACAACTTATCTAATGATGCCAAAGATGGCTTAAAAGAATTTCATCAAGAAAGGATGAAATTAATTAATCGTATTGTAAGTGTATTAGAAAAGCTAATATAAATCTAATTATATCTATTAATTAAGAATTAATTTAATTACTAAATGAATAGTTAAGGCATAAAATAAACTTGAGTTTTGTTTTCGAAACAGTCCGGCTGATTCAACAAAAACAAAAAATTAAAAAAAACAAAAATCATGAAAAAATTTATTCAAAATGCTTTTAGTAGATTATTACTTCTTAGCACCTTTACTCTTATTGGTCTTACAAGTTTTGGCCAATTTAATTATGTACCTGGAACGGTATACACTTTTAGAACCCTAATCTCATCCACTCAAACCATCCAAATTGATGTGTTATATGATGGAAATGACAATGCCACAGTTACACTAACAAATGTTTCTCCTCAAACAGGCGATAAAGCCTATTCACACATTTTTTTACCAACTAACAATGAGTACACTTTTGATCAAAATACAGGGGAACTTGAGGTAAAACAAAATCAATCATACTATAAAAAGATAGTACTAACTAATGGATCTTCAACGGATTTAAGTACCGGACCTAAGTATGTTCCAAATTGTCCTGGATGTGATACTGGTGGAGGTGGATGTACCCTTGAAAAGATAAGTAATGGTAATGGATGTTGGCAAATTTGTTGTTCAGACGATTTACCAGAACCAGTTTGTACTAAATGTAAGGATATTAAATGGACGGAAGCAATTAGTGGAATTGATTCATCCGACCCAATTTTAATTATACGCTTAAGTGGAAATTTAACCATTCAATAATTACTATGTTTAAAACTATCACCTTTTGCCTTATTTCAATATTTTTTTGCTTTAAATCAATTGCTCAAAAAGATGAAATTCAACAACTAAAAAATAACGCAATTTTAAATTTAATGAAATACAAATCATTTAATTTAAGTGGTAATTTATTTTCTAGGTCAATTGGATCAAATGAAATTACTAAAATTCCATTTACATTGATTAAAACAGAGGGTGATAGTTTTCTATTTTTAAGAAGGTTTAGTAACGATCAAAAAGTATTTGCTATAATTCAAATTCACGATTCTATTTCAACTTATGAGATAAACTATTTAGAATCAAGCTTTAAACTAATGCACGAGCCCGTATTTCAATACGAAAATAGTATAGGAAGAAAATCCATAGTAGTAAAAAGAATACTTGGAGAATTTTTAGATACTTCGTTTAGTAGCAGTTTTGTCTTAAATCCAAAGGATACAATTATAAAAGATGTAGTATGTCGTGAATTTGGAATTAAACCATTTAAGGATGAATATTCTAACACCCTGCGTTATTCCTATTTCATCTCTGTAGGAGATTTTCTTCATAGGGGATATTATACTGTAGATATTGTTGAGGAACTAGACACTATGATTAGAGGCTCATTTATAGACCAAGCCTCATTCAACTCGGAAGAAGCAAGGAAAGAGTTTATTTATCAGAAATCAAAGGTTGAAATGGCTGTACATTCGTTTTCACAAACGCCTGTTGAGAAACACACTTTGGACACTAGTTTATATTCAGGCAAAATTAAAACAATTAAGGTCTTCGATTTTAGCCTTAATGACTCAAATTTATTAGATTTTACTAAAGGAAAATTCCTTATCGATCTTTGGTTTATTGGCTGTCTTCCATGTTTAAAAAGCTTTCCCTTTTTAATGGACTTGGAAAATAAATTTTCGAGTAAAAAAGTTTCATTTATTAAAATGAACCCAATAGATGGTGGAAACCCTGATAAATTAAAAAGCTATACCCAAATAAGGAATATTGAAAAATCAAATTATGCTATTCCCAGAATTCAAACAAACAATTTTCTTGTAAACAGTTACCCAAGTTTTGTATTCATAGAAGACGGCGTAATCATCAAAAAATTTGAAGGTTTTGATGAAACAATTTACGAAGAACTTAAAGCATTCTTAGAACAATGGACCGCAGATTCTCGATAAAATGCTTTTTCTTTATTCTAGTAACTTACCTGCTATTTACCTCACAAACTAGCAATACGTTAGTTTGTTTTTTAACAAAAAACCATGATGGTTCATTCTTCCTGAAACTTTCT
The DNA here is from genome assembly GCA_018883485.1 of Bacteroidota bacterium. Taxonomy (GTDB): domain Bacteria; phylum Bacteroidota; class Bacteroidia; order UKL13-3; family UKL13-3; genus B1. Next base: position 4,676 of record VEQB01000116.1, on the reverse strand, counting down.
GAACAAACTGCAGACAAATGGGAACTAAAGCCAAATTATTCTCTGATTTCTTTTACTAGATCCGAACAAATATTCAGTTTAAAATTTCACAAAACATCAATTAGTGAGAAAGACTTTTTCACATATTTTGCCACAGGCTTTTTTTTGGTACCTAATCAAGCAGAAATTGAACTTCCAGATGGGCAGTTGCATGCCATTAAAACTGGCCGGTACAAAATTTCTGAATCAGATTTGTACTATGAGATACTTTTTGATTAGGCCTCTCCTAATTTCACTCTATTTGGTATTCCCATTTTTAACTTACAGCCAAGCTAACTTCACTAAAAAGCAATATCAATACAAATTTGCTGTAGAATGTCCTATCCAAAAATGCACCATCAATGGGAAGAAAATAGATTCTATAGAATTAGTAGCGCCCCCTAATTCGAAATTCCTTTTGGTTGATGCCAAAGGTGATTTTTATATAATAAGATTTTTTGTTTCAGAAAATAGAAATCAAAAGAAAACAATTTCAACAGGTGATTATACTTCTTACAATTACTATTTAATCACAAAATTTCAGTTTGAATTCAAAGCATTTCCATTAGGAAGCTCAGATTATGATTTAGTTTTTGGAAGCGTATACACACCTATAAAAGTGCGGTCAAAACCTTTTGATTTCTCCAAAGATTTTACAGTGGGTAGCACCTTTGGACTGAGAAGAAACCTTGATAAGGAAAAGCAACTAGGCGTAGATATCTTACTTGGAATGGGGTTAAGCTCTGTATCCTTGGATAGCTTCTCTACTTCAGGTAAATTAGCAAAGCCATTGGATGTTTTGGCTTTTACACCCGCTCTTGGTATAGTGGCAGAAATAGGCAATGCCCAAGTAGGAATATTTTGTGGTTCAGACCTACTTAACTCTCAAAATGGCGTTAAATATGATTGGATTTACCAAGGCAAACTTTGGTGGAGTTTTGGTATTGGATACTCTTTGGTATCCTTTGGAGTAAAAAGATGAAATTTAAAATGAAATTTCGCACTTTTTCGTAATTTTCCTTTACTTCTGCTTTTAAAACTTGTTACATAATCAATAAAGAATATTTTTGCAACTCGCAAAAAAACGCAGAACGAAATGGCCGAAGTAATTAGAATGCCCAAAATGAGTGATACCATGACCGAAGGGGTGATTGTATCGTGGTTAAAAAATGTTGGTGATGCAATTAAACCAGGAGAAATTCTGGCTGAAGTAGAAACCGACAAAGCTACCATGGAACTTGAGAACTTTGTAAAAGGCACTCTTTTGCATATTGGTATTCCGGCTGGAGGCTCTGTGCCAGTTGATGCCCTAATTGCCATTGTAGGCAACGCAGGAGAAGACATTAGCGCTTTGCTAGCTGCTAGTCCAGCCGCAGCTCCCGCAGCGGCAACCGAAACAGCCCCAGTTGCTCCTGCTAACACGGCTCCTGCTGCTCCAACTGTTGCAGAACAAGGGGCGCAAACTGTTACAGATTCGCGCCTTAAGGCTTCTCCTTTAGCCAAATCTTTGGCCAAAGAAAAGGGAATAGACATAAGCTTAGTGCCAGGCAGTGGCGATAATGGCCGCATTGTAAAACGTGATGTAGAGAATTTTACGCCTGCAACAAGCACCTCTTCTGCCAAAGCGGCTGCCCCAATTGCTTTGCCGCAAATTGTTGCCAGCGAAAGTTTTACCGAAGTGCCTGTTAGCCAAATGCGCAAGGCTATAGCGCGCAGACTAGGCGAAAGCAAACATACCGCCCCTCACTTCTACTTAACTATGAGCATTGTGATGGACAACGCCATTGCAGCCCGCAAACAAATGAACGAGTTTAGCGAGGTAAAAATTAGTGTGAACGATTTAATTGTTAAAGCCGTTGCCTTAAGTTTACGCAAAAACCCTCATGTAAATTCTAGCTGGTTGGGAGATAAAATTCGCTACAACCAGCATATCCACGTGGGTGTAGCGGTTGCTATAGAAGATGGATTAATTGTGCCCGTAGTAAAATTTGCAGATAACAAATCGCTTTCTCACATTAGTGTGGAGGTGAAACAATTGGCCGAAAAAGCCAAAAATAAAAAATTACAACCCAACGAATTCGAAGGAAATACCTTTACCATCTCTAACCTTGGGATGTTTGGTATAGATGAGTTTACCGCAATTATTAATCCGCCAGATGCCTGTATTTTGGCAGTAGGTGCAGCCAAGGAAACAGTAATTGCCCAAAACGGCGAAATGAAAATTGCCCAAGTAATGAAGGTAACTCTAAGCTGCGATCACCGCGTGGTAGATGGTGCTACAGGTTCTGCCTTTCTTCAAACTTTAAAAGACTTGTTGGAAAATCCGGTTAAGATGTTGGTTTAATTGGCTACTGGCTTCTGGCAACTAGCAAAAGACAATTGGACAGTAGTTTAAAGCTATTTTATAGTTAAAATTTATTGATGAGGGCTGTTATTGATTTAGGTACCAATACCTTTCACTTGTTGATTGCAGAGGTTGAGGCAGCTTGTATTGATGAGGTTTTGCAACTACAAATCCCTGTTAAGATAGGAAGTGGCGGCATTAACAAAGGCATTATTACTCCCGAAGCTTGGGCTAGAGGTATGGCTGCTATTGAAATTTTTGCCGTGCATATTGCAGAACACAAAGTTAAACGCACCCTTGCCATTGGCACCTCTGCCATTAGAAATGCCAGCAATGGCAATGATTTTTTAGCAGAAATAGACTCCCGTTTTGGCATTGAGGTAAAAAGTATTGATGGCAAGCGCGAAGCCGAATTAATTTACCGCGGTGTGCAACATTCCTTCCCTTTCCCTGCCCAACCACTTTGGGTAATGGACATTGGCGGCGGTAGCGTAGAATTTATTTTGGGCCAACAAAACAACATTATTTGGAAACAAAGTTTTGAAATAGGCGCTGCCCGACTCATAGATAAATTTCCACTTTCGAACCCAGCCACTGCCCAAGAATTAAAGGAGTTAAATGCCTATATCGTAAAAATGCTTGAACCCGTTTGGCAGCAACAAGTCACTTATCAATCTCCTTATCTCATAGGCGCTGCGGGTAGTTTTGATACCCTAAGAGAAGTATTAACAGAGGATTTAAACCAAGCACCAGAGCTATTAAGTAAACATGCAAGCAATATCGGTTTGAACCAAGTAGCGCTATTTAGCAACTTAATACAAAATAGCACGATTGCCCAAAGAACGCAGCTTAAAGGCCTAGTAGATTTTAGAGTAGATATGATTGTGGCCGCCACCTGTTTAATGCAAATAGCCATTGAAAATTTAGGTTCAACCCAAATTATTGCAAGCCATTACGCCTTAAAAGAAGGTATTCTGCTAAGTTATTAAAGAAATACTAGCCAGGTTTTCGCTGTTTTGGCGCCACTTAAACATTTGTCAATTTTTTGTGCACTAAATATTCATAATAAAATTTACATACACCTATATTTGCGGCCATTAAAAATCAACTGCTTTATGCTAACATTACGTTCCAAAGCTCTCGACACGGTTCAAGCCAGAAAAACCGTGAGTGTTACCCCACCTTCAGAAAAGATATCTGATTATTTTAACACCAATGTTTTTAATGAAAATGCTATGAAACAATTCCTTAGCAAGGAAGCGTTTAATGCAGTTTCTAATGCTATAAAAAATGGTCAAAAAATAGACCGCAATGTTGCCGACCAAGTGGCTAGCGGTATGAAGGCCTGGGCTATGAGTAAGGGTGTTAGCCATTATACGCATTGGTTTCAACCACTTACTGGCGCAACAGCAGAGAAGCACGATTCTTTCTTTGAGCCTACCGAAGATGGAGGTTCTGTAGAAAAATTTAGTGGCAGCGCCTTGGTTCAGCAAGAGCCAGATGCTTCTAGCTTTCCTAATGGCGGCATTCGCAATACTTTTGAAGCCAGAGGTTATACCGCTTGGGACCCTTCTTCTCCTGCTTTTATTATGGAAGGTTCTAATGGAAAAACTTTATGTATTCCAACCATTTTTGTGTCTTATACAGGTGAAGCACTAGATTATAAAGCTCCTTTGTTAAAAGCCTTACATGCGGTAGAAAAAGCAGTAGTTAATGTTTCTTCATCTTATTTCGATAAAAATGTAACTAAGGCTTATGCCTCGTTAGGTATAGAACAAGAATATTTCTTGGTAGACGAAGCAATGGTAATTGCACGTCCAGATTTAATGCTTACTGGCCGCACTTTAATTGGTCTATCGCCAGAAAAAGGACAGCAATTAGAAGACCATTACTTTGGCTCAATTCCGCCACGTGTGCACGATTTTATGGTAGATTTTGAGACCGAATGTTATAAGTTGGGTATTCCATTAAAAACGAGACATAATGAGGTTGCGCCTTCGCAATTTGAGTGTGCGCCAAATTTTGAAGAAGTAAATTTAGCCATAGACCACAACCAATTATTAATGGATGTGATGGAGAAAGTGGCCAAACGACATAGCTTTAAAGTATTGTTGCACGAGAAGCCATTTGCTGGCGTAAACGGAAGTGGCAAACACAATAACTGGAGTTTAATTACCAATACTGGAACCAATTTATTAGCACCTACTAAAGACCCTGCCAACAATTTACAGTTCTTAAGTTTCTTTGTAAACGTAATTAAAGCAGTACACGATCATGCAGATTTATTGCGTGCCTCTATTGCTTCGGCGGGTAA
>VEQB01000115.1 GCA_018883485.1 Bacteroidota bacterium | reverse complement strand
GTATGTATTTGCTCAATCGCTACTTCTGTGGCTTTTGAACCATTATTGTAACTTAAATCTTCATAATGAACCCTAAAATGAGGCTCGCCTCCTCTGTAAATCCACTCATCAAAAAACCAATCTAAATTCAAACCCAATACATCTTTAATAGATTGTTGCATATCGTTGGTCTCCACATTTCCATATGCATGGCCTTTCAAATAATGAGTTAAAACACGCTTCCATTGGGCGTCTCCTAACACATAATTTAACATACTTATAACTGCAGCTCCTTTTGGATAAACGCGGGCGGTTCCTCCAGCAGCGTGCCTAACTGGATAGTTATCCTTTTTACCAGCCTCTACTGCAGCATTTTGATGTGCCCTTCTTTGCCAATCCCATTCTTCTATTCCTTCGTTTATTTTAGAAAATTGTTTAGGGTAAAAGGTGGCAAAGCTTTCTTGAAGCCAAGTATCACGTCCATCTCTGGCTGTAATGTAATCCCCAAACCATTGATGCGTTAATTCATGGCAATTCACACCTACATAATTTCTATCTAAAAATCCGCGCTCATCTACATTAAAGAAATCTCCAAAAATTGTTGCGGTAGTGTTTTCCATTGCCCCATATAAAAAGTCTTGAACCATCACTTGACTATAACTTTCCCAAGGATATGCAACTCCTGTTTCTTGCTCTAGAAAATCAACCATTTGCGGAGTAAACCGATAAGTTGGTTCAGCCCGCTCCTCAAACTCTGGATAATACCAATATTGTAGTGGAACACCACTAGTGCTTTTGGCTGTTTTAACTGAATACTTTCCAATGGCTAACATTAACAAATAACCAGCATGGGGCTTGCTCATCGCATAATGCCAAGTGAGCTTTCCATTGGCTGCTTTCTTCTTACTAAGAAGCTTTCCATTAGATAAAACCTGATAATTGGCGTCAAATGTTGTTATTGTTTCCGTTGTAAATTTATCATTTTGATCGTCGTACATGGGGATCCAATAACGGTTATCTATCCCTTGCCCTTGCGTCCAAATTTGTCGCCTTACTCTAAATGGGTCTTTTATTTGGTTCTCTGGTTGATCCCAGCCAATAAAGTAAATTCCTTTGCGAGGATTAGCTGTATATTCAAAACTTATTTCACCCTTTTGATCCCAGGTAAAGGGCTTGACCGGTATTACCCAAACACCTGTTGGTACAATATGAAACGCAAGTGAGAGATTATTCAATGTTGCCTTTTGGATATTTATTCCTGGCCCATCAAAAAATACAGAATCTACTCGTTGCTGTTTTACAACAAAAGAATGTATAACTTTTCCAATAACTAGTTTTTTCTCTGCTTCAAAACTAAGCTCCACACGCATATGCGAGATATCTAAAGCGTGTTCTCTATAGGTAGTCTTATCTTTATAATAAGATTGAAAAGGAGATTGCGCTTGTAGCGTAAAGTGAATTAATATTCCAAAGAGGAGTAAGCATTTCTTCATATCTAAACTATTTTAGACGAAGATATAAAACTTAGGCAGTAATGGTAACTTTTGTCAAAATCATCTTAAACCATACCGTAAACTGCTCTGGCGTCCTTTCAATTTCTTGGAGCAATAGGTTTGGTTCAACCCATCTTACTGCAGAAACCTCCTCTGGATTTGGAACTATTTCACCTTTAAAATTACCTTTAAAAATATGATCCAACTCATGCTCGGTTAAGCCATTGTCAAAAGGGGCTTTGTATATAAACGACTGTACTAATTTTAAATCGCAATCAAAACCCAATTCTTCCATTAATCTTCTGTGGGCAGCTTCCTCTGTAGTTTCTCCAGCTCGCGGATGCGAACAACAAGCATTGGTCCATAAACCAGCGGAATGGTATTTATTATGTGCTCTTTGTTGAAGTAATAATTCCCCTTCAGTATTATATATCAAAACTGAAAAAGCTCTATGCAAAATGGCTTTTTCATGCGCTTCCATTTTCTCCATGGTGCCCAATTCATTGTCATTTTCATCAACTAGAATTACAAATTCTTTACTCATTTTAAAAGTTGCCTTTCTGCCTCGGTTAAATTGCAAGAGCTGATGAGATAACTTTTAATTAATATTTTCAATTCGGAATCCTTAAGATCAGAAACACCACGTAAAAGCAATTGTTTATCTGTTTCAATATCTGATTTATAGCCCAAGAAGGCAGGAGAGTTTTGCTGAATACTCAATCGTAAATACCTAAGTTCTAAATCTGATGGACTAGCGAATACCGCCTTTTCCAAGAGCACTTTACCATTTGTAAATAGGGCATATTTAGTATTGGGCATAAATGCAAATTTAGCCAATAGCATTTTTACCGCCCCTTGATATCCTTGAAAAATTGATTCACCACCTTCCAAAGTTCTTAGTTCAGCATCTAGGGCGTTGGCTATTTTTTCATCATAAATGGCAAGATGGTATTTATCTCTTATTTGAGAAATATCTAAAGACGAAGGTTGAAATAGGATCATAAAAAACAAAAAAAACATAGCCGATATTTTCTAAAGTAAGTTGAAGCTATGTCTAATATAAGAACCAAAGAAAAGTACAACCTTCTGATTGTCGCTAATTCTTACACGCTCCTGCATAATTTGGGAGGCCGGCAATTCTCTTATTTTGCTCAGTAATCTAGAATAATAGATATAAGCAACATATACCCCAAACCTAGCGTCTTTTGGAAGCTTTTTAATCCCCGTAAATCCTAGCTCGAAGTCTTTAAGAATGTCTAATTCTATTTCTTGCTTAGTTGCCTCATCAAAATCACTTTCTAATAATTGCGGAAAATACATGCGCCCTAAACCGTCTTTATCTGCTTTAAAATCTCTTAAGAAATTTATTTTCTGAAAAGCAGAACCCAATTTCATGGCATAGGGCTTAAGCTCTTCGTATCTCTCGTTATTCCCCTCGGTAAATATGCGAAGACACATTAAACCTACAACTTCGGCAGAACCAAGTATATATTCTTCGTAACCTTTTTGATCGTAATCATGATTATAAAGGTCCATTTCCATACTTTTTAGAAAAGTGTCAATGGAAGAATGGTCTATCTGGTAGTAATTTACAACCTGTTGGAAGCTGTTTAAAATTGGATTAGTGCTAATACCGCGCTCTATAGCTTTATAAGTTTCCTCTTTCAACTCTGCAAGCATTTGGCGCTTAGGAAAACCGTGAAATGAATCTACAATCTCATCTGCTAACCTAACAAAACCATAAACGGCATATATTGGATTTCTAAACCTGGTGGCTAAGAACCTTATTCCCATAGAAAAAGAGGTGCTGTAATTCTGTGTTACAAGCTTGCTACTTTTAATGGAAATATTATCAAAAAGGGCCTTCATAGGTTATTTACTATTTTGGGTAAAAGTAAAAATTATAAAGCAAAACTGTAGGTAATTGTTTTAATTAGATGTAAAATATTTAGGATTTAACCCCAAAATCTTTCACTATTTGATTGGCTGCAACCTTTCCACTGATAATACTTGGCGGCACCCCTGGGCCAGGAACGGTTAACTGGCCTGCGAAATATAGGTTATCTAATTTTTTACTTTTCAACCTTGGTTTAAGGATTGCCGTTTGATCTAAGGTGTTTGCCAAACCATAGGCATTCCCTTTAAAAGCATAATAATCCGATTTAAAATCGCTCACAGAAAATGTCTTAAGATATTGAATATTGCCCGAAATATGCTCTCCCGTTTGGCTTTCTATTCTTTTTAGAACCATATTTAAATAAGATTCGCGTATAGCTTCTGTATCACCTTCCAAGCCTGGCGCAATAGGTATTAATAGAAATATGTTTTCCATTCCATCTGGGGCCACACTGGCATCTGTAACAGATGGCGCAGAAACATAAAACAAAGGCTTCTCTGGCCACTTTGGGGTGGTATAAATCTCTTTAGAATGGAGGTTAAAGTCGGTATCAAAATATAGATTATGGTGCAATAAGCCTTTTAAACGCTTGTTTACGCCAATATAATAAAGTAAGCAGGAAGGAGCCATTTTTCTTTTATCCCAATAGCTTTCAGAATACATTCTATAAGAAGGTTCAAGCACCTTCTGCTCTAAATGGTGGTAATCTCCTGCCGCTACCACAATATCTGCTTCATAATAATTATTGCTGGTTTTAACACCACTAATCTTTCTTTGGTTATACGTAAAACCAATCACATCTTGGTGTAATACTGTTTTCACACCTTGGGAGTGTGCAACTTTCATAAAAGCTTCTATAAACTTATACATTCCACCCATGGGGTACCAAGTACCCAATTGCATGTCTGCATAATTCATTAGGCTATATAAGGCTGGTGTATTTTGAGGCAGCGCCCCTAAGAAGAGCACAGGAAACTCTAAAAGCTCTTGTAAAAAAACATGTTTAACTGTTTTCTTCACATGGGATCGCATGCTTGTTAGCACATCCATTTTTAACAGACCTTGGAGTAGTCGTGTATCAGCAAATTCTAAGAGACTAAGACTGGGTTTATAAACTAAATCATTTATGCCTACTTCATATTTATAGGCCGCTTCTTTAAGAAATTTCTGAAGTTTTGGGGCACTGCCTGGCTCTAGCTTTTCAAACAAGGCTTCCAAGTCTTGCATGTTGGCTGGTATGTCTACTGCCTCTGCGTTTTTATTAATAATTCGATAGCTTGGTTCAAGCCGCTTAAGTTCATAAAAATCAGAAGTGGTAAACCCAAAATCATTGTAAAACTTTTCAAAAACATCTGGCATCCAATACCAACTCGGGCCCATATCAAAGGTGAATCCCTCGGCAGAAAATTGTCTAGCCCTTCCTCCTGGGGTTTCATTTTTTTCTAAAAGGGATACTTCAAATCCATTCTTAGCAAGGTATGAAGCACTAGATAAACCTGCTACACCACTGCCTATTACAATTACTTTCAACTTTTTCATGAGATACTAAAATTCCAAAATAAAACCGAATGTAGGTAAAAAGGTTGTGTTTGTATTATTCAAAATTAGAGGTAGAGCGTTCGAACCATTAGACTGAATGGGTTGCCCATTATTTGTAGCCCAACCTGTATTATCGGCATTACGCTCAAAAGCATAAGAAGGATAGGCTTGCTGTGCTGTTTGAAATAGATTCTGAATATCTATAAATAAGTCTAGGGTAACACGTTTAAAATTGTATTTCTTATCTATTCTAAAATCAACCTGACTAAAAGATTGTAACCTTAAAGTATTTAGTTGGGTAAAGTCCAATACACCATTTCCAGAACTCAAATAATTGGCCCTAGAAGCATTTAAATCAAAAGGAGTATAAGGTGAGCCACCTGCATATCTATACTTTAATCCAATCTCCCAACCTTTATTAAATTTATAACCTAAGATTGAAGATATTAAGTTTCTATTGTCCCAAGCAGAAGCAATTAGTTTACCATCTCTGCCACTAAACTCGCTTACAAACCAGGTGTAAGAAAAGGTTGCGAAAATGCGCTTGGTTAATTTTTGCTGAAAGAATACTTCAAAGCCATAAGTTCTTCCTTCACCAATAGTTAAAGTTGGCTCATTCCCCAATATTCCAAAATCTGCACCTTGGTTAGCCAATGAAATTCCCGAGAATAAGGAAACAGGATAATTTCCATAGCGCTTATGAAATCCTTCTACCGTAATGCGCGTGGTGCTAGTTGGCAAGTATTCTACCCCAAAAACTATATGATCGCAATACGTATATTTATTGTCTTGGTTAACCAAAGTATTATTAGAATCTCTATATCCTAAAATTGGATAAATTGGAATCTTGTAATACCTGCCAACGGTAGCATTTATATTCCATTTGTCGGTAATTGCATAAGAAGCAGACGCTCTAGGTGAGAGGGTTTCCCATGGTTTTAAACCATCTGTTGTAAAAGTATTCATATCTGTTCTAATGCCAAAGGTTAGTCCTAATCTATCATTTAAAAAACGAGTAGAGGTTTCGGCAAATAAGCCACCTTTGAAAAAAGAAATATCAGAGTTAAAATCAATAAAAATAGCTGGACTCAATTGATTACCGGAAGTATCAAAAGTACCATTAGATATTTTGCTGAATGTAGCGTTATTGTATTTAACATATTGTAGCATACCTCCATAGGCATACTTCCATTTACCTTTAAACTTATTTACTTCTAAGCGCATTTTATTTTCAATTTCTTGAGAGCGCACTTTTAAAGCTCTAAAGTTTTCATCATTTTCTTTGCCATCTTCCCATCTATCAAGTTGGTTGTCGAACATATTTCTGCTTAATGAAAAATTGAGGTATCCATTTTCAATCCTTCTTTTAAGAATACCACCAATAGTGTAATTCCATTGATTAACATTTGGGCTTCCACGCAAAGCATATTCTTTTTCTGGTGTTGATTCTTTAGGTACTTCAAAACTAAAAACATCAATGGCTCCTACGCCTAGCGTTGTGAGTGTGGTTTTTTCATTAATCTTTGTAGTGGTCTTGTATTGAAAATCCCAATAATTGGGTCTAATAGGAATATCTAATGCAGTAAATAAAAACTGTAAATAACTTCTTCTGGCCGAAGCTAAAAAGGTTGTGTTTTTTGTAAGAGGACCATCCAAAGTTAAGGCAGCTTCTGAGGCGCTTAATCTAAAGTTACCTTGCAAACGTTGGTCATTACCATCTTTTTGTTTAAAATTAAAAACTGATGATAGCGGATTATCAACTCTTGCGCCAAAACTACTTGAGCTTAAACTTACATCTTGAATGAAACTTACATTTAAAATTCCTTGTGGACCACCAGAGCTGCCTTGTGTTGCAAAGTGATTGATAACTGGTATTTCTATTCCGTCTAAATAAAAAACATTCTCATTCGGACCTCCACCTCTTATGATAATATCATTTCTAAAAGCAGCTCCACCTGTATTTCCACCAACACCGGGAAGCGCTTGTATAACCCTAGAAATATCAAAATTACCACCAGGGTTACTTTTAATTTCCTCGGCTGTTAAACTCTGAATAGAAAGCGGCGTTTCCGATTTTTTTATGAAAGCTTTATTTTTAACAACAACCTCATTTAGCGCTTTTGAATCTGGATCAAGTTCTATGTTAAAATTTATAATATTACCGCTGTTAATTACAATATTATAAATTGTCTTGGGGGCATAGCCTATATATTGAAT
>VEQB01000539.1 GCA_018883485.1 Bacteroidota bacterium | reverse complement strand
ACTATAGGCATTCCAACTACATCTCCTAGTTCAATAACATTTACATGGGGAGATAGAACAGGATGGTATTGTTATTTTCGTGGAGCACCTACTAATCCTATAAATGTATTAACTATGAGAGATGGATTAACAGAAAATTTAGTAGGTTCAAACTTTATCTTTTTTGGCATAGCCATTGGCTGTTTTTACCTTATTCCCAATGTGTATTCTTACCTCACGGTGGTAGTGTTAACCCCTTTCTTAATGTTGTTATTGGTTGGCTTGAACCAAGCCTTTGAAGTGTTTCACCTAAATGGCTTTACCTTATCGTTTACCCTATTAACCATGCTGGTATTGTATGCCTTGCACCACCGGTGGATTCCCAGATTTTTATACTTGGTTCAAGTACAATATTACGCGGCAGAAACTACAATCTATAAATACCTAAGCTCTGCAAAGCGTTTAAAATATGCTCATCATCAGCAATTTTCTTTGCCCTTTTTTGGCACCTGGCGGGTGAGTCAGGCATACAACGGAAACCCTACCCACTTGGGAGATTGGAGCAATGCCCTAGATTTTGTAATTAGCGATGAAACCCATAATACCTACCAGCAAAATGGATTGCGCATGAGTGATTTTTATTGCTATAACAAACCCATTTTGGCACCTGCAAATGGTTTGGTAGTGCATATCATTAATCAAGTAAACGACAATGAAGTGGGTGAAGTAGATACCAAGCAAAATTGGGGTAATAGCATTATTCTAAAACATGCAGAAGGCTTGTACTCGCAGATTAGTCATATAAAAAAAGACACCTTTAAAGTAAGCGAAGGAACATGGGTAAGCAAAGGAACTGTGCTAGCTAGTTGCGGTGCCAGTGGTCGCTCTCCAGAACCGCATATTCATTTTCAGGTACAACAAGAACCTATATTGGGAGCAAAAACATTGGCTTATCCATTGGCGTATTATTTGCGCGAGCACGAAGGTAAATTGCAATTCAATTATTTTGAAGTTCCTAAAGAAGGAGAGCAAATCTCTAACATAGAAATTAGCCCACTTTTAAAACAAGCTTTTGATTGGCAGCCAGGTAAAAAACTAGTATGGTATAATCCAGCTCAACCACAAGTATTGCTTAGTTTTGAAGTGTTTACAGATGCCTATAACCGCACTTATTTGTATTGCAGTGAAACAGGTTCCTACGCCTACTTTGTAAACGATGGCACACGGTTTTATTTTACAGATTTTGAAGGCGATACTGCTGGATTTTTGTTTCAATTGTATTTGGCTTGCTATACCGTTTTGTTGGCCCATTACCCAGATTTAAAGATGGAAGACAATGTGCCGCAAATGCATTTTCAAATCCCAGTGTTACATTGGGTGCAAGATATATTAGCGCCATTTTACTTGTTTAGTAAAGCTAAGTTTGAAGGAGAAAGTAAAGTGTATAATACAATTGATACAACTTATGAAATGTATCTGCAAAGCACCTTAGGTACTTATTTTATGGGTATTAAAGGCACTTCGCGCAGCTATGAAACCTATTTGGGAAAACAAGGCTTAAAGAAAATAGTATTTCAAAATAAGGGCTTAATAGAGGAATGGTTATGCGTAAATTAATCCTATTCTTTCTACTCCTTCCAACTTTTCTTTCGGCGCAACAAGCGCTTAACCAAACCTATGTAGAC
>VEQB01000538.1 GCA_018883485.1 Bacteroidota bacterium | reverse complement strand
GTTATTATGAGTCAGATTATTTTTATAAACGTTGCGATGAATTGGGCATCTTAGTTTGGCACGACTTTATGTTCGCAGGAGCTATGTATCCTTCCAATGATTTGTTTTTATGTAACGTTTCAAAGGAAATAGAAGAGCAAGTTAAGCGATTAAGAAATCATCCTTGCATAGCTTTGTGGTGTGGCAACAATGAGATGGAAGAAGCTTGGTTTAATTGGGGATGGCAAAAGCAGTTAAAAATGTCGGTTAGCGATTCAATAGAAATTTGGGCGGGCTATCAAAAGTTATTTAGGCAACAGATTCCAATACAATTAGCAAGCTTAGATTCCTCAAGGTATTACCATCCATCATCGCCAACCACAGGCTGGGGAAGAAAGGAAGCTTATACCCAAGGGGATGTGCATTATTGGGGCGTTTGGTGGGGAGACGAGCCCTTTAACAAGTACAAAGAAAAGGTTGGCAGGTTTGTTTCTGAGTATGGTTTTCAAGGGTTTCCTTACCTAAGCACTTTATCAAGATATATTGATAGTACCAGTCTGAATTTAGATTTAGCTTCTTTCAAAAATCATCAAAAGCACCCACGCGGTTTTGAGTTAATAGAGCGGCAAATGCAAATACATGGAATGCGGCCAAGAGATTTAAATGAATATGCTTTAGATGCTGCCTTATTGCAGGCAAAGGCTTTACAAACAGCTATTGAAGCGCATCGGTTAAATACCTATAAATGTATGGGTTCTTTGTTTTGGCAATGGAATGATTGTTGGCCGGCCATTAGTTGGAGCGTAGTTGATTATTTGGGTCAGCCCAAAGCGGCTTATTATACCGTTAAAAAAGCGTTTAGCCCAAACCTGCTTTTGTTTGAACCAAAGAATAATAATCTAATATGCTATTTTATCAATGAAGATTTAGGCATAAGTAAATTTCTTTTAAAGGAAAATTATTTCAACTTAGAGGGTAAACTTTTATTTGGCTGTAGAATGAATCAGGTTTGTGTTTCTGCGGTTCAGCCCATATTAGGAATAGACGCAACATTTCTAGATTCCATTGGGAATGGCCAACCGCTCATAATTCGCATGTCCATCAGTGTAAATGACTCAATAGTATGCACCTCAGATTATTTGCATAAACCACAGAAAGTTCCTTCTGGAATAACGGGTATACAAATGATTTATGATGAGAAGAAAAAAGTAGTTCGTTTATTAAACACAAATAACTTTTATACTACAGCTATTTACTTAGAGCGTGAGGGCTATATTTTTAGCGACAACCTTTTTGGGTTAATGCCTGGCGAAACAAAAGAAATAGGGTATAGGAAATTTAGTCTTGCTATGGATTAGCTATACTTTTCTCCTAGTTTAATCTTAACATCGGTAGCAATTTCTTTAACCTCTTGTTCTTTAGATTTATCGCAGATGAGCAATACATCTGGCGTATCTACAATGATGAGGTCTTTTACGCTATTGATAACAAATATTTTGCTATGGGGCTTTGCCGTTGTATGTACCATGCAATTTTGTGATTTATACAGCATAATATTTTTACCTTTTGTAACATTTCCATTTTCATCTTTTTCAGATATTTCATAAAGGGATGTCCAAGTTCCTAAATCGCTCCACCCAAAATCACTTGGTATTACATAAACATTGCCGGCTTTTTCCATGATACCATAATCT
>VEQB01000114.1 GCA_018883485.1 Bacteroidota bacterium | reverse complement strand
ACCCCTCGTACACCCGAGTATATACCGATGCAGTAAGAAAGTTTACTATTTTAGATACTGGCACAAGCTTAACCATTACGCATTTACCGGGCCATACCGATGCTGCCAATTTACACAGAAGAGATTACAATGCTGTGCCACAAATATTGCCCAATGGTACCGAAGGAATTACCGCTTTCTCGGGTGTGTTTCAACTAACAGCAAACCTTCCCTTTCTAAACTCAGTTACCATAGATAGCACTTCTTATGCAGTAAACAATACCTTTCAACAATATTACAATCACTACCATTGTGCAGTTTTACCGCTCTACTCAGCAACAAAAAACGAAATGCATAATGTGTTTTTTGGCGGCATTGCTCAGTACTTCGACAGCGCTGGTATTTTGGTTCAAGACAACAATGTACCTTTTGTTAAAACTATTGCCCGAGTTACGAGAAATGCTGCAGGCGCTATGGCAGAATATAAACTTCCTGTTGAGATGCCCAGTTTATTAGGAGCGAGTTCAGAATTCATTCCAAATGCATTGGTACCACAGTACAAAAACGAAGTGTTTAAATTAGATGAATTTACTGCTGATAGTACCTTAGTAGGTTATATTTATGGCGGCATTAGCAGCACGGCAGCAAATATCTTTTTTACCAATACTGGAACCCAAAGCAGCGCCAGCAGCCAAATTTTTAAAGTGTATGTGATAAAAAACAACTCGGTAGGCCTACACCAATTAAACCCACAAAGCACAAGCACGCTTAAACTTCAGGTTTATCCTAATCCTAATAATGGAGAATTTGCAGCCAACTTTTTTCTAAGCAAAACCACAGAAGTAAAGGTTTCCTTATACCGCATAGATGGAAAAAAGATAGAAGAAAAAACCTTAAGCAACTTAAGCCTTGGCGAAAACACTTACCATCGCAAAATCAAGAATTTTGAATTGGGTGGAACCTATATTTTCACCATAGAAACACCCTACGAAAAAGCAACCCAAAAAATTATCATACAACCTTGAGGAAGAGTTACGAGTTTAGAAACAACTATGAACTATGAAGTATGAACTATGAGTTTTAGAAACTACCACATTCATAACTCTTAACTCTTAACTCTTAATTCTTAACTCTTAATTCTTAACTCTTAATTCTTAACTCTTAACTCTTAACTCTTAACTCATAGTTCATAGTTATTACTTCATAGTTGTTTTTTCCCTTTCTTTGCACCTATGTTTTACGAGAAGCAACATTTTAACCGTTGGTGGATATGGACTATGCTAATAGTTACAGTTATTGCCATTGGTTACGGCATTTTAAGCGGTAAAGCCGATCCTAATTCGCGTTATAGCTTATTGGCTGGAATCATAGTTATTGCAGTTATCTCTAGCCTACTCTACTTTACTCACCTCGAAACACGCATAGATGAAGCTGGAATAACGCTACGTTTCTTCCCCTTTCAGAGGGTTTATTATTACGTTAAGTGGAGTGAAATTCAAAGCATACAACTGCGTAAATACAAGCCTATTCGCGAATATGGCGGCTGGGGAATTCGTTTTAGTTTTACTGAAGGAAAAGCCTATACCATCAAAGGAGACGAAGGCATTCAACTCGTACTCAATAGCGGCAAAAAATTTCTTATTGGCACCCAAAAAACCAAAGAACTCCGCACCTATTTAGAAAATATCAAAAAATTAGACGGCTAAAACTTGCTTTAACTCATAGTTCATAGTTCCCGCCTCAGCTAAAGCTTCGTCGGGCAAGCATACTTCATAATTACTCTGCCGCCGCAGCCTGCCCAGCAATAAAGCCAGTTGTCCAAGCAGCCTGAAAATTAAAACCGCCCGTAATGCCATCAATATCCAACACCTCTCCAGCAAAATGCAAACCTCTCAAGCGCTTACTTTCCATGGTTTTAAAATCAATATCATCTAAATTGATACCCCCACAAGTTACAAATTCTTCTTTAAAAGTGGTTTTGCCTTTTACTTCGTAAGTATCGTACATCAAACATTGTATCAACTGATTTAAATTCTCCTTGCTTACCTCGCCCCAATTGGCTTTCTCATCTAAACCTGCCTTTTGAATTAAATAACTAGTTAAGCGCTTGGGCAACACAAAAGGAAAGGTGCTACTCATCAATTTACCTGGGTTGGCGGCTTTTAAATTAAATAACTCCTGTCTAACCCCTTCTTCTTTTCTATTTTCTAACCAGCATACCTGAACTTTAAATTCATATTCCTTTTCGGCCAAAATTCTTGCCCCCAAAGAGGATGTTTTTAAAATTGCTGGGCCACTTAAACCCCAGTGGGTAATTAATACCGGGCCAGCCGTTTCTAATTTAGTATCCAATATTTTTACCTTAGCCATATTAACGGCAATGCCTTGTAATGCGGTAAGATTTGGATCAGGAATATTAAAGGTAAATAAGGAAGGAACAGGTGGCTCTATGCGCATACCCAAATCTTTTAACCAGTTTAAGCCTTCTTCTTTTGGTGAACCGCCAGTTGCAACAATTACACGCCTACAACTTAATTTTTCGCCATTATCTAAAAATAAATCGAAGCCGCCATGAAAGCTTGGGCTAACTTTTTTTACGCCTGTTTCTAGCCTAACCTCAATTTTTAAGCGCTTTACTTCTTTCTCTAAACAATCTATAATGGTTTGAGAAGAATCGCTAACCGGAAACATTCTACCGTCGGCCTCTGCTTTTAACTTTACCTTCTTACTTTCAAACCACTCAACAGTATCTTTGGTATAAAAGCGCGAAAAAGCACTCTTTAACTGCTTATCGCCGCGTGGGTAACTTTGCGACAATTGCTTAATATCGAAACATGCGTGCGTTACATTGCATCTACCTCCACCAGAGATTTTAACTTTTTGCAAAACTTTTGACCCCTTTTCCAGAAGTATCACTTTTAGCTGTTTGTTAGCCTCTGCGCATTGGATAGCAGCAAAATAACCTGCTGCACCTCCACCAATAATTACAATTGTATTTAACACTAATCTTTTTCTCCTATCAATTCCGCCACAAATTTAACAGAAATCATTTATGTTTGCCTTTCTTCGTTATGAATGCCTAATTATTTTGATCGCATGAGCAAATACAACATGTTAAACAGTGCCTTGGGATGGATTCTTTTTTTGGTATCCCTCGTTACCTACACGCTCACTCTTGAGCCAACCGTAAGCTTTTGGGACTGCGGCGAGTTTATCTCCGCTTCCTACAGACTTCAAATTTGTCACCCGCCGGGTGCCCCACTTTTTTTAATGATTGGACGCATTTTTAGCCTTATGGCATCCGATCCAAGCCAAGTTGCCTTCTGGGTAAACATGGTTTCTGCCGTTACCAGTGCCTTAACAGTTATGTTTATGTTCTGGACCATCACCCACCTTGCCAAAAAAATAATGGCAAAGGAGGGTCAGGATTTAGAACTATGGCAAACCATCTCTATTATGGGTGCAGGTGCAGTTGGTGCCTTAACCCTTAATTTCTCAGACACTTTTTGGTTCTCGGCAGTAGAAGCAGAGGTTTACGCCTCTTCAAGTTTCTTTACCACACTAACCTTTTGGTGTATCCTTAAATGGGAGAACGTAGCCCACGAAAAAGATGCCAACCGCTGGCTTGTGCTTATTGCTTACCTTATTGGTTTAGCCATTGGCGTCCATTTGTTGAACCTATTGGTTATTCCAGCCATTGTGTATGTATATTATTTTAAAATGTACAAAACTACCCGCAATGGATTCCTAGGCGCCTCTGCTATTGCCATCTTAGCCATCGGTATTGTGCAGTTTGGTATTATCCCTGGCTTGCCAGGCATTGCTACCAAATTAGATTACTTCATGGTAAACAACCTCGGGTTTAATTTTAACTCGGGTGCGCTACTGTTAATTTTCTTACTCATCACCCTAGTGGCTTCTTTCTTACATTACACGCATACTAAAAATAATGTGAGTCTCTACGTAGCAATTGCGGCCTATGGCATCATGTTCCTAAGCAATCTGGTAATCAACTTCCATTTTAGTTCGGTTATACTTTGGGGTATTAGCACATTTGTAATGTACTACTTCATATTTAAAAAGAAGGCTGCCATGCAAATTGTTAACTTAGTGGCGCTTTGCTTCGGTTTTATCATCATTGGTTACTCTTCTTATGCGATGATAATTATTCGTTCTTTATCTAACCCTCCAATAGATATGAACGACCCAGAACAACCATTTTCATTATTAAGCTATTTGAACCGTGAACAATATGGAGAAAGCCCGCTGCTTTATGGCCAATACTTCTATGCCCGCCCTTTGCGCTACGAAGCCGGCGACATGCAATATGCCAAAGGATTTGATGGGAAGTATGAAGAGGCTGGGGTAAAGAGAAAACCTGTTTATGATGCTAAAGAATCTACCATTCTTCCACGTATGTGGGCAGACCGTTCAGATTATCAGGCCGCTTATAGAGAGTGGGAGAAAATACCTGAAGGGAAAAACAAAGTGAGCTTTGGAAAAAATATTGATTTCTTGTTAAGCTATCAATTGCGCTTTATGTATTGGCGCTATTTCTTCTGGAACTTTATTGGCCGCCAAAGCGACGAACAAGGTTATGGTGATATTACCCGAGGGAACTGGTTAAGTGGCGTGAACTTTATAGACGAATGGCGTCTTGGGCCACAAAAGAATCTTCCTGCTTCTATTGCTAACAACAAAGCAAGAAATACCTATTATTTCTTGCCGCTCATTTTAGGAATCATAGGCGGAATCTTCCATTTTAAGAAATCAAAAGAAGACGCTTCAGTGGTACTTACTTTATTCTTATTTACAGGTTTCTTCATTATCCTTTACTTAAATTTCCCCGCCCACCAGCCGCGTGAGCGTGACTATGCCTATGTTGGTTCATACCAAACCTTTATGATTTGGGTGGGAATTGGCGTATTAGCTATCGTAGATTGGCTTGGTAAACGCATTAATAAAACCACTGCAGCCATGGGCGCAACCGTGTTAAGTCTTGCTGCTGTGCCAGTGATTATGGCAGAGCAGAACTGGGACGACCACGACCGAAGTAACCGTTTTACCGCATTGGCTTTTGCAGAAGATTATCTTAACTCTTGCGCCAAAGATGCCATTCTATTTACCAATGGCGATAATGATACTTACCCGCTTTGGTATGCCCAAAACGTAGAAAATATTCGCTCTGATGTGCGCGTAATTAATCTCAGCCTGCTCAATACAGATTGGTACACCGATGGTTTAAAACGCCAAGCTTATGATAGCAAACCGGTTGATTTTAGCATGACGCCAGACAAATACAAACAAGGTACACGCGATTACGTGGTTTACTTTGAAAACCCGGAGCTAGAGCGCAGGTATGGTATCAATAAAACAGATTACTATCCGTTAAAAAATATTCTCGCTTTTATCAATGATGATAAAGACCCAATGGGAACTGTGGCTACCCAAGGCGGTGAATATTTGCGCTACTTCCCAACCAAAAAGTTTAGCTTAATTATTGATAAAGAATCTTGCCTAAAAAATGGAGTGGTACAACCAGAAGATGCAGCCATGATGGTAGATTCCATAAAATGGGAAATTGGCAATAATAACCTTATGAAGGCCGACTTAGTGTTGTTAGATATTATCGCTACCAATATTAATACACGCCCTATATATTGGGCTATAACTACTGGTTCTGATGTGTATTTAAACCTTACCAACTATTTCCAATTAGAAGGTTTAACCTATCGTTTGGTACCATTGGTAAGCAATGTGCAACGCGATGGAACAACCGGTAGAATTAACAGCAATATTCTATACAAAAACCTCATGGAGAAATTTAAGTGGGGCAACATGGAAGCTGAAGATACTTATTTGGATGAAACCATTTTACGCCAAACGAAGAATTTTAGAAATATCTTCTATCGCTTAAGTGAGCAGTTAACTATGGAAGGTAGAAAAGATTCTGCAGTTAAAGCCATTGATTATTGCCTGCAAGTAATGCCAAATAACAAAGTTACTTATGATGTATTTGTGGTGCGTTTGGTGGAAGCCTACCACATGGCAGGTGCTACAGATAAGGCAAATAAACTTGCTGAAGAATTATTAGCTATCCACGAAGAAAAAGCCAAGTATTTCGCTGGATTCAAAGCTAAAAGAAATATTGTTCGCCAAGAATTTGATGACAACATGCAAATTATGAACTATATCTGGCAAGTAACCGATTTTAATAAGCAAACTAAATTAGCTGCCGATTTTCGTAAGCGTATAGACGCTATACAAACAGGTATGTAACATGAGAGAAAGCATCATTTATGGCGTACATGCGGTTAAAGAAGCTATTGATGCCGGAAAAGAATTAATAAAAATACAGGTTCAAAAAGGCCTACAAAACCCTGCGCTCGACGAGCTACTTAAAACGGCTCGTGGGGCGCAGGTCTTGGTTCAATACGTACCCAGAGAAAAATTTTACGCATTTAAAGATAAAAACCACCAAGGCGTGGTGGCATATATCTCTCCCATAACCTACCATAGCTTAGAACAAATAGTACCGAGCATCTTCGAAAGTGGAGAAACCCCTTTTATCCTTATCTTAGATAAGGTAACAGACGTAAGAAACTTGGGAGCAATTGCTAGAACAGCTCTTTGCGCAGGTGTGCATGCCCTAGTAATACCCCAAACCGATGCGGCTCCAGTAAATGATGATGCCATGAAAACTTCTGCTGGCGCCTTACACAGCCTACCCGTTTGTAGAGAAAAACACCTTAAAACAACACTCGAATACCTAAACCAATCTGGGTTTACAACCGTGGCTTGCTCAGAAAAAGCAAAAGATAGCATTAGCCAAACAGACCTCACCGGACCCCTTGCCATAGTGATGGGTAGCGAAGAAACAGGAATAAGTCCGGAGCTGTTAAAAAAATGCGCTCACCTAGCCCAAATACCCATGAATAAAGGGGTAAGCTCGCTCAATGTGTCTGTAGCCGCGGGCATTATTTTGTACGAAGCTTTGATGCAAAGAAGCTAGTAAAGAACCCTAAATTTAAGGATTCCTGCGATGGTCTTTAAACTCAATTCTTAAGGAACTTCTGCACAATCATGCCCTTTTCTGTTTGGGCATATAACACATACAAACCATAACCTAAATTGCTTACATCAATGCTGTTTTGCATTAATCCACCTTCCATAGCCAGTCGGCCACTAAGGTCGTAAATCTTAAATTGATCTGGGTTTGCACCTTCTATCC
>VEQB01000113.1 GCA_018883485.1 Bacteroidota bacterium | reverse complement strand
GGACTATACATTGTGACTGTGACAGACAAAACTTGGCTTTGCAAACAAAAGGACACGGTTGAACTGTTCGTCAACGATACCGTTGTGGCCGATGCTGGACCAAATCAATCGATATGTCATTTAGATACTTTTTTCATCTCTGGTTCCCATAAACCATCTAATTTAAATTCCGATTACGAATGGTTTAACTTAGGTCCTAACAAATCTTATAAAATCAAGTCGGACATTTCAAAAAGCCCCTACACTTTCACCTTTAAGTCTACTGTAGTTCAAGGGGGAAAATCCTGCGAAGATCTTGATACTGTTAGAATTAGGGTTAAGTCTCTTCCTAAGATTAGTTGGAGCCCTAAACCACTAAAGTCTCAGTGCTACGATTTTGGAAACATCTGGCTGGATCCGTTCATAATTACCCCAAATAAAATTGGAACCTGGGATATTTGGAACGGAGACGTCCGAAAAAAATCAGGTAATATAACAGCCGGTACCGTGCCCTATACTGGAAGGTTTTTGTTTTTAACTACCTCTCTAGACAATTCAAAATTACAAGGGGGAAGCAATTACAATACTAAAGTTTATCTCCGATTTACCGACACAAATGGATGTTCTAATTTAGATTCTACTACCCTTAGAATCAACGGAACCCCTTTAGTTCAGTTGAAGAGCAGGATTATCTGTCAGGACTTAGGAAGCTATCTGATGGACAGTCTAAAAATTCGGCCCTCCTCTGGTATAGGTTCAAGATTAAAATGGGTCATAATATCTTCTCCACTTAGCGGAGGTTGCCAGTTTCTAAGGGCATCTCGCTCTTCCACCTCTTTTACCAATTCTTGAACCTTAAGTAAATTCTGCCTGAACCTAGCAATCTTATCCGGGAATTTGCTAGTCATATCTGCCCTGCATAAAGTAAAAAGATCGTCTAAATCTTCCCCAGCATCTACAATTAAGCGTCTAATGGCAGCATCTGTAACACCTTCTTCTGCCAATACCTTTGGCCGATGGTGCAAGGCTACTAGCTTCTCTACATATTTCATTTTCTCATTTAGAGGAAGCTTAAGCTGTCTAAATATTCGCGAAACCATTCTACTTCCTTTATCTTCATGCCCATGGAAGGTCCAAGCTCCTTGCTCTGCATCAAATTTTTTGGTAACTGGCTTACCAATATCGTGTAATAAGGTGGCCCAACGCAACCAAAGATGATTGGTTTCTAAACAAACATTATCTAACACCTTTAAGGTATGAATAAAATTGTCTTTATGTGCCTTTTTCTGTTTCACCTCTATACCTGCCATAGCTTGAAGTTCAGGAAAAAAATGAGCTAATATACCAGTATCAAATAATAGTTGTAAACCAACAGAAGGAACTGGACTCAATAATATTTTATTAAATTCATCACTAATACGCTCTTTAGAAAGTATCTGCATACGATAGGCATGAGCAGAAATGGCAGCCAATGTTTCTGAATGAATGGTAAATCCAAGTTGCGCCGAAAACCTTATGGCACGCATCATTCGCAAGGGATCATCATCAAAGGTAATTCCAGGTTCTAAAGGGGTTCTTAGAACCTTATTTTCTAAATCGGCCAAACCATTAAAAGGATCTACCAACTCAAATAGATTCTTTTGGTTAAGAGAAATTGCTAATGCATTTATGGTAAAATCTCTACGCAGTTGATCGTCTTGCAAAGTACCAGAACTAACAGAAGGCTTGCGACTCTCGCGGGCATAACTTTCTTTTCTTGCACCTACAAATTCTATCTCCCAACCTGGCGTTTTTACCATGGCAGTGCCATAATTTTTAAATACAGCAAAATCTGTTTTATCGGTCAAGATTGCCGCAAAAGCTTGGGCAAAAGCAATTCCATCGCCCACCACAACAATATCAAGGTCTTTAGAATCTCGCTTTAAAAGCAAGTCTCTTACAAAGCCACCCACAATGAAGGTTTCTACTTTTAAGCTTTCAGCAAGCTCAATAAGTTTAACAAATATATGGTTGTCTAATTTCAATTTCACGCCACAAAGGTAAGCGAATAGCCATATTTAGAGCGAATGATAATAAGCAAGTAATTGTTTGGCTATATTATTCCCATCAAATACTTGAAGTTGTGAGGGAATTTCTTGTATTATTTTATTTCGAACACCATTTGGTTCAAGCAGAGTAACTAAACCAGATTGTATTGCCGAAACATCTTTGGGGTTAACCAATACTCCAGCCTTGCCCGCCACTTCTGGCATAGAAGAACAATTAGAGGTAAGCACTGGTATGCCCGCTTTCATAGCCTCTAAAACAGGAATACCAAAACCTTCTATCTCGCTTACATAAGCAAAAACACTTGCACTTTGATAGATTCCAATAAGCTCATGAAAAGCTACGGTAGAAATTACTTTTACCCTATTCTGTAGTTGATGCTTTTCTATAAACTGCATCATGGCGGGCCAATTATCTGCAGACTTACCTATTAAAACTAAATTTAAATCTGCCTTACCTAATTGATGAAAAGCTTCCAATAAACGTAAATGATTTTTCCTTTTCTCAAAGGTACCAACACTAAGAATAAAGGGATGAGTGATTTGGTATTTAGCTAAGATTCTTTCCTTCTCTTGATTGGGTATAGCTTTTGAATAAGCAGGGTCACAATCTTGATAGAGTACCTGAACCTTAGATTCTGGTAGCTTAAAAAACCTTAGAATATCTTGCTTAGTAGCCTCACTGGTAGCCAGCACTAGCTGGGCTTGCTTACAAGCTTGTTCAAATTTATGTCTATAAATACCTCTATCAATGCGCGGATAAAGCTCTGGCCGATGTAAAAAAATTAGGTCATGAATGGTAACCACACTCGCTATTCCTTGCTTTTGTAATCCTGAAGGTAATTCATTACTTAAGCCATGAAATACTGTTACCCCTTCTTTTTTGGCAATTTCTGCCTGACCAAAACTTCGCCAAAGCGAACTAAAATGCTTCCATTTGCCTTGAGGTAAAACTCTTTTTACACCAGAATGGTGGAATAAAAAATCAGATTCGCATTGAATTTTTGGGGTAAATAACCGCATTTGAGGATTTGGCCAATTGCTATGTAAATCCTGCAACAAGCGCCTGCTGTAGTTTCCTAAACCAGTTTTATTATTAAACACACGCTTGGCATCAAATCCAATAATCATAATGCAAAGGTGCGGTTCGAACCAAAATAAAAAAAATTACTTACATATATGAAAAGATGTACATATATTTGTATTCGATAATGACACTAGATAAAAGTAAATTAGAAAAGGCAGCGTATATTCTTAAGACCATTGCCCACCCTACCCGTTTGGCAGTTATTGCACAATTGCAAAACCATGAGGAGTTAAGCGTGAATGAGCTAAAAGAAAGAACAGGATGTGAACAATCGCTTTTATCGCATCATTTAATTAATATGAAAACCAAAGGCCTTTTGGAGATAAGAAAGCAAGGCACTTCAGTTTTATATAAGTTAAAAGAAAAGAACTTGAGCGCTGTTTTAGTTTGTATTGAAAAATGTAATTGCCACATGTAATGAAAATAAAAATAATCTATATCACTTTTGGAGCTTTATTAGGCGCAGCAGCAGGATATGCCTATTACTATTATATAGGTTGCGCAAATGGAACCTGTGCAATAACCAGCAAGCCTTTAAATAGCAGTTTATATGGCGCGTTTATGGGCGGTTTAATTGGCGATTCTGTAAAAGACTTGATAAATAAAAAGTCGATTAAAAAACAAGCCGAATAACAAGAAGAACATTTAGGAATTTAAAATTTAAACATATGACATTTCAAGAAATAATTGAAGGCGAAACTCCTGTATTGGTTGACTTTAGCGCAGAATGGTGTGGCCCTTGTAAAATGATGGCTCCCATTTTAAAAGAAACAGCCGCCGCAATGGGTGATTCGGTTAAAATTTTAAAAGTGGATGTAGATAAAAACCCCGCAGCGGCTGCACATTATCAAGTGCAAGGTGTGCCAACACTTATTTTGTTTAAACAAGGGCAAACACTCTGGAGACAATCAGGGGTGGTTCAAGCCGGACAATTGATTCATATATTGAACTCTGCTATTGGAAAATAATTAAACAACTTAAAGTAAAACTATATGATGAATTTATTAAAAAATCTCTTTGGTAGAAAGTCTAAAGAAGAAATGAAAGCGGCTTTGGCCAATGGCGCTGTTATCATTGATGTGAGAAGTGAAGGCGAATATGCAGGTGGTCATATAAAAGGCTCTAAAAATATTCCTTTGAATAAACTTGCGGGTAAATTAGCTGGTATAAAAAAGCTTAATAAAGAAGTAGTTTGTGTGTGCGCTAGCGGCATGAGAAGCGCGCAAGGAACAAATATCTTAAACCAAAATGGAATTAAAGCATATAATGGCGGAAGCTGGCATAACTTAAACTAGATTATTTTTTTAATTTCGCAACTCTTAACTCTTAACTCTTAATTCTTAACTCTTAACTCTTAATTCTTAACTCTTAATTCTTAACTCTTAACTCTTAACTCTTAACTCTTAACTCTTAACTCTTAACTCTTAACTCTTAACTCTTAATTCTTAACTCTTAATTCTTAACTCTTAACTCTTAACTCTTAATTCTTAATTCTTAACTCTTAACTCTTAACTCTTAACTCCTAATTGTATTATGCCTAGTTTACATAAAGCCGAAACGCAACACAACAGTGATATGCAATTTACCAGTGTGGTAAATAATAAACATAAAGTAATTATAGATACTACGGAAGCTGGTGGAGGCCATGATGCTGGACCAAGTCCAAAACCGCTCTTATTAACCGCATTAAGTGGCTGCACAGCCATGGATGTAGTTGCCTTGCTCAAAAAAATGAGGGTTAATTTTACAGATTTTACTGTTGAAGCAGAGGCAGATTTAAGAGATGAGCATCCTAAAATATACACAGAAATTAGGTTAACCTATAAAATTAAAATAGCGGAAGCTGATTACGAAAAATTAGAGAAAGCAGTAGAACTTTCTAAGGAACAATATTGCGGTGTAAGTGCCATGCTAGCCATGGTTTGCCCAATAGTTTCTAAAATTGTTTACCTTTAATGGCTTAAATGCCTTTAAAACAAAACATTTAACCTTTAATTAACATTCCTTTGTGACCATTTAGGTTGTTTTGCGCTTTAACCTTCTCTAAATTCGTTAAACATGATTAAAGACCGTAAAGGACATTTATACAAGGACAGGGAGATAAGTTGGTTATGTTTTAACGAACGGGTTTTACAAGAGGCAGAGAACCCCAATAATCCTCTAATGGAAAGAATCAAATTCCTGGCCATCTTTTCCTCTAACTTAGATGAATTCTTTAGGGTTAGGGTAGCTCAAATTAGAAGATTGCAGCGTGTGAATGGCAAAAAAGCTATCTCAGAATACCAAGCCTCACCAGATGAAGTGCTTTCCGAAATCCAAAGAAATGTTTTAGTGCTACAAAATAAATTCAATGAAATTTATGACAAACAAGTGTTGCCTGAGCTTAACAGAAATGGCATTTATCTTTTAAATGAAAGTCAGGTAACAGAAGACGAAAGAGATACCATAAG
Source organism: Bacteroidota bacterium (assembly GCA_018883485.1). GTDB lineage: Bacteria > Bacteroidota > Bacteroidia > UKL13-3 > UKL13-3 > B1. The sequence continues at coordinate 1,669 of VEQB01000113.1, read as the reverse complement.
GGCATATTTTAAAGATCAGGTCTTAAACCAGCTTTTTCCTGTAGTTATTGACGATTTAAAAAACGTTCCACATTTAAAAGATAGAAGCATTTACTTAGCGGTGCGCATGAAATTGAGCCGAAGCGGAATGCAAGCCAAACACGCTATTATTGAGATACCTACCAATATCATCAACCGTTTTTTCTCTTTGCCAAAACACCAAGGCGATACCCATATTGTGCTGTTGGAAGATGTAATTCGGCTTAACCTCAAACGCATTTTCTCCATCTTCGATTTTGAATCATTTGAAGGTTATATTGTTAAAATTACACGGGATGCCGAATATGAAATAACCAAGGATGAAAACGATTATCAAGTTAACCTATTAGACAAGCTTCAAAAAAGTTTAAAACAACGTTCCAAAGGCATTCCTACAAGATTTGTTTACGATGAAGCTATGCCTAAGGACATGCTAGAAATTCTAATTAGAAAACTTGATCTTAAAAATGTAAATTTAATTCCAGGAAGTCGCTACCATAACTTTAAGGACTTTATGGACTTTCCTAAAATAAATAAATCGGATTTTTATTTCCCAACACATACACCTATTCCTGTTCCAAGTTTTGATAATGAACAAGTAGCTTTTGATGCAATAAGTAAAAAAGACATCTTACTTCATACACCATATCAAAGTTTTGATTACTTAATTAGGCTTTTGAGGGAGGCGGCTATTGACCCATCGGTAACTACTATTTTAATTACGCTATATAGAGTTGCTAAAAACAGTAATGTAGTAAACGCTCTAATAAATGCTGTAAAAAATGGGAAAAAAGTTGTAGTACTCATGGAGCTTCAAGCAAGGTTTGATGAAGAATCTAATATCTATTGGACCACACAATTACAAGAGGCAGGAGCCCAAGTTCACTTTGGAAAGGCTGGCCAAAAAGTTCATTCTAAAATTTGTTTAATTTATAGAAGAGAGGGTAATAAAACTGTGAAGTATGCCCATCTTTCTACGGGTAATTACAATGGGGTTACTGCAAGAATTTATAGTGATTTTGCTATTTTCACAAAAGACCCGCGCATAACAGAGGAAGTGGATGCGCTTACCGATTTACTCTTTTTAAATGTAAATAGAGGGAATTACAAGCATCTTTTAATTGCTCCCGACCATATGAAACGGCAATTTCTGGCTTTAATAGACATTGAAATTGCAAATGCTAAACAAGGAAAAGAAGCCAGTATTTTTGCTAAAATGAATTCTTTGGTAGATATCGATATTATTAAAAAGCTTTATGACGCCAGTAATGCAGGGGTGAAAATTAGACTCATAATTAGAGGTATTTGTTCTTTGGTTCCAGGCATTAAAAACAGTAGCGAGAACATAGAAATAATCAGTATTATCGATAGATTTTTAGAACATGCGCGTATCTATATTTTTGCAAATGATGGACGAGAAAAAGTGTATCTCGCCTCTGCAGACTGGATGTCGAGAAACCTAATGAACCGCATAGAATGTGGCTTTCCAGTTTACGATGAAGAGGCTAAAAAAGTGGTTAGAGATATTATGGAATTGCAATGGAATGACCCATTAAAAGCCAGAAAAATAGATGGAATTAACGATACACCTTTGGTTCAAAAAGGAAATCCATCCCAAGGTGGCGGCTCACATCAACCTACCTATAAAGAC
>VEQB01000537.1 GCA_018883485.1 Bacteroidota bacterium | reverse complement strand
TGGCTAAACTGTTTCACACGTTTGACAATTCAAAATATTTCAAAGGCACAACCATTCAGCAATTAAACACCTTGAATTTAGGTGCGGAGTATGTGCAGCAGACCAAAGAATTGGAAACCCGATTTATGGGCTTGGTGAAACGTCTGAAAGCCGCTTATGATATTTGTGCAGGAAGCGAACAATTAACGCAAGCAGAAAGAGATTATACCCATTTTTATTTGGCAGTTCGTTCCATTGTTTTCAAACTAACCAAAGGTAATGCACCCGACACAGCACAGATGAATGCTAAAGTTCGGGAAATGATAAAAGAAGCGTTGCAAAGTGAAGGAGTAGAAGAAATTTTCAAACTCGGAGACGAAGCAGAAACCGAACAAGACATTTTTGATGAAGATTATTTGGCGAAGATTGATAAAATCAAATTGCCAAATACGAAAATTAAATTGCTTCAGCAGTTACTGGCAAAAGTGATTGCAGAAATCAAAAAAGTAAATAGAGTAAAAGGAATAGACTTTACCAAAAAAATGCAAGCTTTGGTTGAGCGCTACAATGACCGTGATGCAAACGACATTTTGAGAAGTGAGGTGTATGAAGAAATGGCAAGTGCTTTAACAGACATGATTTGGGAAGTTCACAAGGAGTTTTCGGCAGGGGATGAGTTAGGGATAAACTTTGAGGAAAAGGCATTTTACGACATACTCAAAGAGCTTTGCATAAAATACGACTTCAAGTATCCCGAAGATAAAATGATTGAATTGGCAAAAGCCGTTAAAGATTTGGTGGACGGTCAGGCCAAGTTCCCAGACTGGAATAAGCGCGATGATATCAAATCAGCTTTAAAGGTTGGCCTCATTTTACTGCTTGACGAATTTGGTTATCCACCAGTGGAACGGGATGAAGTGTATGTGGAGATTTTTGAGCAAGCGGAGAACTTCAAGAAAAATCAGAACTAATGAATGAAAAAGCAGAGAAATTCAGAAGTAGGTTTCTACAAGTCAGCCTAGGTCAATTTTTGACAACCATGGGGGTGTATGAGCAGTTACTTGAAACTTTATCTGAGGCAGACATAGACAAACTTTTGCAGAAAATGTGTTTTTCGGCCAGACATGTAGTCCTTCTGCAATAATGCAATTAAGTAATGTTCCTGCCTGTGATCTAATGAAATTGGTAACTGTAGAAATGACTTACCTAAGATTGTTCTTGAAAGAAGAAGTGACTGGAATTCTTCTTCATGAAATTGGACATGCTTTTAATCCGGATAAACAAAAAATGGAAGGTGAATTTGCAGCAGATAACTTTGCAAAAGAAAAGGGTTTTTCAACATGGATTATTAGTGGTTTGGAGAGTGGTCTCAAACAAAATTTAATGGGTTTTGAAAAGGAAACAATAAGACAACGAATTGAGAAATTAAATGGGAAATAGCCAACGCAGCAGTCTCACACACATTCTGCCGTTGTTGCAACAACGGCCACAAATAGCCTGCTGCAAAACCAAATAAATAGATACCAACCCTCACCAAACGAATTATTATAAAAGACAAATATGCAAGCACAAAAATATTCAGTAAACCAGCACCATCTTTCTACTTTTTTGGCCTTTGTAAAAGATGGACAAATAGCAATACCAGAGGTGCAACGTCCTTTTGTATGGGATGCTTCTAAGGTTCGTGACTTATTGGATAGTCTTTATAAAGGTTATCCT